>JAADIC010000165.1 GCA_013151535.1 Alphaproteobacteria bacterium
CGGGGAAATCGGTGGCAGCGCCGAAGAAGAAGCCGCGCAGTTCCTGATGGATGAAGCCAAGAAGGGCCGCAAGAAACCCGTCGCCGGTTTCATCGCAGTCCGCACGGCACCTCCGGGCCGTCGCATTGGCCACGCGGGCGCGATTGTGGCCGGTGGCAAAGGTGGGGCCGACGACAAGATCGAGGCCATGCGGATCGCGGGTATCACGGTAACGGAAAGCCCGGCGCAGTTGGGCCAAGCGGTGCTTGAGGCGATTGGGTGAGAGCGATAGCCATCACCGTAGGGTGTGTGCTCTGCACGCACCATGAAGCAAAAACCAAACAAAGATGCGTGCCGAGCACGCATCCTACGCAAGCAATCGACCGGCGCAACATAGGCTGCAATAAATCATGACCCCCATTCAATCCATATCCTCAGGCCTGCGCCAATACGCCCGCTTCTCGGGCCGCTCCACAGCACCGGAATTCTGGTGGCTCGTCGCCGCCCTTGCGCTGATCGAAATCGCCATTGTCACCCTGTTTGAACGCTCCGGCGGCTTTCAGATCGCGGTGGTCGATATCGCCGGTCAACCCGTCTCGCTGCTGTTTGCTGCCACCTGCCTTGCCCTGACAATTCCGTTCCTATCGGTCGCATGGCGGCGGCTGCATGACATTGGCTGGGCCGGTTGGTGGGTGCTGCTATTGGGCGCGGGCGTGACTTTCTTCACCCGCATCCTGTTGATGGTCGGTGCCGACATCGACCAATGCGTGCTGGATGGCGGTAAGAAATGCTTTGCCGAAATCGGCTGGGGTTACGGCTTCACCCCCGCCATGGCCACCGTGGTTTTCGTCGGCGGCTTCGCCATCATCCTGTCGCGCCCGTCCGACCCGGAAACCAACGTCTACGGTCCCAACCCGCATGAGGTACCCAAATGACCGAACAATTCCCCACCGAACAATTCCACGCCTCGTCCTTCCTGCAAGGGCATAACGCGGAATATATCGAGCAGTGCTCATCGAAAGCGCTAGCCATTCAATCGGAGGCGACCCTGCTGAGCAAACAATGTCCAACATCAGCGCAGAGGTCAGGAGATAGTTAAGTGATTGTACAAGTTTCTAACAATTTGCCTCAACAAGAATCCTCCCGAAAATGGGGTTTGTGTACATTTTTGAACAGGTTATATATGGTCGCACTGGTCCTCACTTTCACTGCAATTGGTGCCCATAAAACCCTTGCAGAAAACTCAAGTTGGATTGAAAAAACCTACAAAATCTGCGTTTCGCTCGACCAAGATATGAAACAGGCGAGTGTGGATTTCATTGAGATGGGGCTTATACCTGCAACACTTGAAGATGTTTCAGAAATTGGGCGGATAGCGGCCCAAGCAAGAACGATTGGATACCTTAATCCTACGTCTATTTCAGCAGAGATCAAAAAACAGTTTGCTGAAAATAAATCTAAAATGGTACCTATGATTGGAAACTATATCGCCAGTGGCGTTCCTGTCTTTTGGCTGGATGAAAAAAAGCAAACAGTAATTATTGCCGAAACCCCATGGAGGCCTAAGAATAGCCAATTAACTTGCCAGATTCACACAAATGATGTGAGTCTTCTCAAGGGATTTATTAAGCAAATTGAAGCCCGCAAATTCAATGATAAAGTTCTCGGTGGTACAGCCGATCGGAAGTTTGCCATCGTCAAACTTGTTTACCCGGAAAGTCCGGCGAAAGACTCCCAAGCCAGTATCAAATCCCTTTGGTTGACAATTGTTGGCGTCAGCAGGTTTGAGAAGCTATTCGGAGAAACGCGGGCGACCATGTTTATCCGTCAGATGCCAAGACGTAAAGTTTCACAGTGAGATTGGACGACCCAATGACCGAACAATCCCCCACCGAACAGTTCCACGCCTCCTCGTTCCTGCAAGGCCATAACGCGGAGTATATCGAGCAGCTTTACGCGCGTTACGCCAGTGATCCGGCGGCGGTGGATGCAAGCTGGCAGGCCTATTTCAAGGCGCTGGGCGAGGACGAGGTTGACGTCAAGCATCAGGCCGCTGGCCCCGCCTGGTTCCGTACCGACTGGCCGCCGCAACCGCATGACGATCTGACCGCCGCCCTTGATGGCCAATGGCCAGCCGAACCCAAAGCCGCTGCCGACAAGATCACCGCCAAGGCCGCCGAAAAGGGGGTTGAGCTGACGGACAGTCAGGTGCAGCAAGCCGTTCTCGACAGCTTGCGCGCCCTGATGCTGATCCGCGCCTATCGCATCCGTGGCCATTTGTCGGCTGATCTTGATCCGCTGGGCATGCGGATCGATAACAACAAAGCAGCGCTTGATCCGGCTTCGTTCGGCTTCACTGAAAACGACATGGATCGCCCGATTTTTATCGACAATGTGCTGGGCCTCGAAGTCGCCTCCATGCGCGAGATCCTTGCCATCGTCCGGCGCACCTATTGCGGCACGTTTGCCCTCCAGTACATGCATATTTCCGACCCCGAACAGGCGGGTTGGCTGAAAGAGCGCATCGAAGGCTACGGCAAGGAAATCCATTTCACCCGCGAGGGGCGCAAGGCGATCCTGAACAAACTGGTCGAGGCCGAAGGGTTCGAGAAATTCCTGCATGTCAAATACATGGGCACCAAACGCTTTGGCCTTGATGGCGGCGAAAGCCTGATCCCGGCGATGGAGCAGATCATCAAACGCGGTGGCGCGCTGGGGGTCGAGGAAATCATCATCGGCATGCCCCATCGTGGCCGTCTGTCCGTGCTGGCAAATGTGATGGCGAAACCTTTCCGCGCCATTTTCAACGAGTTTCAGGGCGGGTCATTCAAACCCACCGATGTCGAAGGCTCGGGCGATGTGAAATACCACCTGGGGGCCAGTTCCGACCGCGCGTTTGACGACAATAAGGTGCATCTGTCCCTGACCGCCAACCCCAGCCATCTGGAGGCCGTGAACCCTGTGGTTCTGGGCAAAGTCCGCGCCAAGCAGTTCCAGAAAGGCGACCGCGACCGCACCCGCGTGCTGCCGGTGCTGCTGCACGGCGATGCCGCCTTTGCCGGGCAGGGCATCATCGCGGAATGTTTCGGCCTGTCGGGCCTTGTCGGCCACAAGACCGGCGGCACCATGCACATCATCGTCAACAACCAGATCGGCTTCACGACCGCGCCGCATTTCAGCCGCTCGTCACCATACCCTACTGACATCGCCCTGATGGTCGAAGCGCCGATTTTCCACGTCAACGGTGATGATCCCGAGGCCGTGGTGCATGCGGCCCGCGTCGCCACCGAATTCCGCCAGAAGTTCCACAAAGACGTGGTGCTCGATATATTCTGTTACCGCCGCTTTGGCCATAACGAGGGGGATGAGCCGATGTTCACCAACCCCCTGATGTACCAGAAAATCAAAACCCAGAAATCCACCCTCCAGCTTTACACCGACCGCCTCGTGGCCGACGGTCTGATCCCCGAAGGCGAGATCGAGGATATGAAAGCCGCGTTTCAGGCCCATTTGAACGAGGAATTCGAGGCTGGTAAAGATTACCGCCCCAACAAGGCCGATTGGCTGGATGGCCGCTGGTCGCATCTGGATCGCCAGGAAGGCGAATACCAGCGCGGTCAAACCTCGGTTGACGGGGCGCACCTGCAAGAAGTCGGCGCGGCCCTCAGCCGTGTGCCGGAGGATTACGCCGTCCACAAAACCATCATCCGCCTGTTGGAAAACAAGCGTAAAATGCTGGATAGCGGCAAAGGCATCGACTGGGCCACAGCCGAGGCTTTGGCCTTTGGCACCCTGATGCTGGAAGGCTATCCTGTGCGATTGTCGGGGCAAGACAGCACGCGCGGCACCTTCAGCCAGCGCCATTCCGGCGTGATCGACCAGAACACCGAACGGCGCTATCTGCCGCTCAATCATATCAAAGAGGGTCAGGCGCAATACGAAGTCATTGACTCGATGCTGTCCGAATACGCAGTGCTTGGCTTTGAATACGGCTACTCGCTGGCCGAACCCAACGCCCTGACCCTGTGGGAGGCCCAATTCGGCGATTTCGCCAATGGTGCCCAGATCATGATCGACCAGTTCGTCAGCTCGGGTGAACGCAAATGGCTGCGCATGTCGGGCCTTGTGATGCTGCTGCCACACGGCTTTGAGGGCCAGGGGCCGGAACATTCCAGCGCCCGGCTCGAACGGTTCCTGCAAAGCTCGGCTGAAGATAACTGGATCGTTGCCAATTGCACGACACCCAGCAACTATTTCCACATCCTGCGCCGCCAAATGCATCGTTCTTTCCGCAAACCCTTGATTATGATGACCCCAAAATCCCTGCTGCGCCACAAACTGGCGGTCAGTAGAATCGAGGATTTTGAAACCGGATCATCCTTCCACCGGGTCCTGTGGGACGACGCCCAGAAAGGCAATTCCGAAACCCAATTGCTGCCGGATGAAGACATCCGCCGCGTCGTGATCTGTTCCGGCAAGGTCTATTTCGACCTGCTGGCCAAACGCGACGAAGAAGGCTTGCAAGATGTCTACCTGATGCGGCTCGAACAATTCTACCCGTTCCCGGCCATGTCGATCTCCAAAGAACTGTCGCGCTTCAAAGGGGCCGAGGTGATCTGGTGTCAGGAAGAACCGAAAAACCAAGGCGGCTGGACCTTCGTTGAACCCAATATCGAATGGATTCTTGGTCGCATCGAAGCCAAAACCAAACGCCCGACCTATGCCGGGCGACCAGCCGCAGCATCGCCCGCCACGGGTCTGGCCAGCCAGCACAAACTACAACAACAAGCGCTTGTCATTGCAGCGCTTGGTATCGAAATCGAAGGGGAGTAACCCGATGTCCACAGAAATCCGCGTACCCACATTGGGCGAAAGCGTCACCGAAGCCACCATCGCCACATGGTTCAAAAAACCGGGCGAGGCCGTGGCAGTTGACGAAATGCTGTGCGAGCTTGAAACCGATAAAGTAACGGTCGAAGTTCCTTCGCCAGTTGCAGGTACCATGGGCGAGATCATCGCCGCTGAGGGCGAAACCGTCGGCGTTGACGCCTTGCTGGCCACCATCAGTGAAGGCGCCGCAGCAGCCCCCGCAGCCGAACAAGT
>JAADIC010000372.1 GCA_013151535.1 Alphaproteobacteria bacterium
GATGCGTCCTCCCACGGGGTATAATCCTCCGGCTGGGTGGCTGGTTTGTTCATGCGATCCCCCTCAAAAAGCGCCCCGCCGATTGATCGGCGAGGCGCATTTGGTTTTGCTGCCGGCCTTTAGCTGCCGGTCTTGATCCGGGTCCACATACGGGTCACGAATTTCTGGGTTTTCAGATCGTAAGATGTTGTGGAATAGAGCTTTTTGACGGTCTCTTCATCCGGATAAATCGCCGCATCGTCGATCACATCCTCGATCAGATACTGCTGGCTGGCCAGATTGCCGTTGGCGTAATAAACATAATTTGACGCCGCCGCCATGTTCTGGGCATCCAGAATAAAGTTCAAAAACTTGTGGGCCGCCTCGGGGTTTGGCGCGTCAGCCGGAATGGCCATCTGGTCAAACCACAACAGCGCACCTTCGCTGGGGATCGAATATTCAATCTCGACACCGTTATCAGCCTCGGCTGCACGATCGCGGGCTTGCAAAACGTCGCCTGACCAGCCGAACGCCACGCAAATCTCGCCATTGGCCAGCGCGTTGATATATTCCGAGGAGTTGAACTTGCGCACATAGGGGCGCACCGCTTCAAGCACCGGCTGCGCCTTGGCCAGAACCGCCTTGTCCTTGCTGTCAGGATCCTCACCCAGATATTTCAGGGCCGCCGGTATCATTTCGGTTGGCGCATCAAGGAAATAGACGCCGCAAGCCGCCAGTTTCTCCATATTGGCCGGGTCAAACACCAGCGCAAGGGAATCCACCGGCGCATCATCGCCAAGCACCTCTTTCACCTTGCCGACATTATAACCGATGCCGGTAGTGCCCCACATATAGTTGATCGAATATTCGTTGCCGGGATCGTAAACCGCCGTGCGCACGGCGATATCGGCCCAGACATTGCCGATATTGCTGAGCTTGGATTTGTCCAGCTTCTGGAAAGCCCCCGCCGTGATCTGGCGCGACAGGAACGTGCCCGAGGGCACAACCACGTCATAACCGGTGGAGCCCGCCAACAGCTTGGTTTCCAGAACCTCGTTGCTGTCAAACACGTCATAAATGACCTTGATGCCGGTTTCGGCCTCAAACTTGCTCAGCAGTTCTTCGTCGATATAATCGGACCAGTTGAAGACCCGAACCTCCTGCGCCAAAGCCGGCGTTGCAAGCATCATACCCGCAATCGCCGCGCCGATGATGTGGCTGGTTTTCTGTTTCATGTGATATTCTCCCTTGTCGCGGCGAAGATGATCGCCGTGTAAATTGTGCCGCCTAATTTGATCAAATTTCAGACAATTTGCAAGCCCCTTGTGAATTGTATAGAACAACAGGCTAAGTCGTCGGCAATCTTCCGGCGGGTGTCTTTTGGCGGTATTTGTCCGAGGACAGTTCAAAGTCTAACATGCGGGTCAAATAATCCAATGATTTCTTCACAAAACAGCCCCCCCGCAAAGATACCTGCCCATGAAATCGTTTACCGCCGCATCCGCGACAAAATTCTGTACGGCGATCTGGCCCCCGGCCAAGCGGTAACAATTCAAGGGCTGGTCGAAGAATTCAACGTCTCCATGACCCCGATTCGCGAGGCGATCCGGCGTCTAACGGCCGAGGGCGCGCTGGAGTTCCTCGGCAACCGCCGCGTCACCGTGCCCGTCATCACCGAAACCCGATTCGCCGAAATCGCGTTTGCACGCTTGCAGATTGAGCCCAAACTGGTGGAAATGGCGGCCAAGTGCATCAGCGCCGATCAGATCGACCGCTTGCGCAGGATTGACGACGACATCAACACCGCCATTCAAACCGGCGATGTGAAATCCTATATGTTTGAGAACCATCGCTTTCATTTTGAACTTTATAGCCATGCAGGCTCAGGCATCCTGATGCCGATTTGCGAGGGCCTGTGGCTGCGTTACGGCCCGCTTTATCGCATTATTTCCGGCAAATATGGCACTTCCAATCTGGACGATCAGCATGACGAGGCGATCAACGCTTTGCGTCAGGGCGACGCCAAAGCCGCAGCCGAAGCGATCCGGCGCGATATCGAGCAGGGATTCGGCATCGTGCGGCAAAACTTTGACTGGCGCGATATTTGATCAAATTCGATTGACGGCGTTTTTTTTGATCATATGATGTGGCAAACGGCTGATAAATTCGGCCCGACCACTTTTCCTTTCTCGCGGGAGTCCTGCCATGAATGTGCTTTTCAACCACCTGCCCACCGAAGAATTGCAAGCCATTGATGCGGCGCATCATCTGCATCCGTTCACCAAGGGCGCCGATCTGAACGCCAAAGGTGCGCGGATTATCACACGCGCCAAGGGCAGCACGCTGACCGATAGCGAAGGTGTCGAAATCCTTGATGGCATGGCTGGTTTGTGGTGTGTGAATATCGGTTATGGCCGCGATGAGCTGGCCAAGGTCGCTTACGATCAGATGCGCGAACTGCCCTATTACAACACGTTTTTCCAGACCTCACATCCGCCGGTTATCCAGCTTGGCCAGAAGCTGGCCGAGCTGATCCCGGGCGATCTGAACCATGTTTTTTTCGCCAGTGGTGGCTCGGACGCCAATGACACCAATATCCGCATCGCGCGGCATTATTGGGCGATCAAGGGCAAGCCGAGCAAGAAGGTCATCATCTCAAGGCACAATGCCTATCACGGCTCCACCGTTGCCGCGGCCAGCCTTGGCGGCATGCAGGTGATGCACGCCCAGGGCGGGCTGCCAATCCCCGACATCAGCCATATCAACCAGCCGTTCTGGTGGGCCGAAGGCGGTGAGATGTCGCCCGAGGAATTCGGACTGGCCCGCGCGCAGGAACTTGAGGCCGAGATTGAGCGTCTGGGTATAGATAACGTCGCCGCTTTTATCGGTGAGCCGGTGCAGGGTGCGGGCGCGGTGATCGTGCCGCCAAGCACCTACTGGCCGGAAATCCAGCGGATTTGCGACAAATACGAAATTCTGCTGATCGCGGATGAGGTGATTTGCGGCTTTGGGCGCACCGGCAACTGGTTTGGCAGCCAGACCTACGGCATCAAGCCCGATATCATGACCATCGCCAAGGGCCTCAGCTCTGGCTACGCGCCCATCGGTGGCTCGGTCGTGAGTGACGAGATTGCAGCCGTTCTGGACAGCGACGATTTCAACCACGGCTACACCTATTCCGGCCATCCGGTAAGCTGCGCCGTGGCGCTGGAAAACCTGCGCATTCTGGAAGAGGAAGGCATCGTTGATACGGTACGCGACGAAACCGCGCCTTACCTCAAAGCGAAATGGGACGCCTTGAACGACCACCCGCTGGTCGGGGAAACCCGCATTTCCGGGCTGATGGCGGCGATCCAGATGACCCCGGATAAATCCGCCCGCGCCGATTTCGCCAATCCCGGTGAGGCTGGAACAATCTGCCGCGATTTCTGCCTTGAGGCCGGTCTGGTCATGCGCCATGTGAAAGACAGCATGATTATCTCGCCGCCGCTGGTGATTACCAAGGGTGAGATTGATATGCTGATGGAGCGGTGTGTTGGGGCTTTGGACAAGACGCTGGCGAAGTTGAAGGCGGACGGGATGTTCAGGGCGGGGTAACCTGACAAAGAAGGATTTTACCAAAAATCCTTCCGCCAAAATTTTTCGATAAAAATTTTCGGTCCTGCCGCGTCGGCACTTCTCAAGATCATGGTCCGTCATCACTTTCCAACAAGGCCCGCAGATCGGTTTTCAGCACCTTGCCATAGTTGTTTTTCGGCAACTCGCGCAGCATCCTATACTCTTTCGGGCGCTTGAAACGGGCAATGTTTTCAATGCAATGGGCGTCCAGATCGGCGATTGTAACACTGTCACGGGTCGGCACAACAAACGCCACCACCACCTCGCCCCATTCGGGGTGTTTGCGGCCAACCACGGCCACCTCGGCCACCGCGTCAAGCTCCAGCAACACCTCTTCCACCTCGCGCGGATAGATGTTTGAGCCACCCGAAATAATCATATCCTTTGAGCGGTCGTGCAGCGTCACAAAGCCATCACCATCCATCGCCCCCATATCCCCCGTCCACAGCCAGCCGCCCTTCAGGGCCTTTTGCGTCGCCGCCTCGTTGCGCCAATAACCGGGCATGACGGTTGCACCCTTGACCAGAATTTCGCCGATTTCACCAATGGGCAGGGTGTTACCGTTCGCATCACCAATACGCACCAGAACCGGGCTTTGCGCCACCCCGACCGAGCCAAGACGCACCTGCCAGTTGGGATGGCTGCGGTCGCTGACCAATTCGCGGCCAAGCGTCGTGATCCCCATCGGGCATTCGCCCTGCCCGTAAACCTGCACGAAAATGTCGCCCATGACATCAACCGCCTCGATAATATCGGCCACATACATCGGGCCACCGGCATAGGTGATGGTCTTGAAACCACGCCCGTTCGCGCCCGTAGTCTTGGCCCGCGCGACCAGCCGTTTAACCATGGTCGGGGCGGCAAACATCGAGACGTTTCCCAGTTGCGGCACCAGCTCTAAGATTTCGTCGGCGTCAAAGCCGTGACTGTCGGGCACCACATGGCGCGCAGCGCGGATCACATGCATGAAGTTGTAAATCCCGGCACCGTGGGACATGGGGGCGGCGTAAAGGATGGCGTCATCAGACGACACCTCGTCCACATCGGCGAAATAAGACAGGGTCATTGCGGTGATAACCGCCGCGCTGACCATCACCCCCTTGGGCTTGCCGGTGGTGCCGGAGGTGTAAAACAGCCACAGCAGATCATCCGGTGCAATGTCGGCGGCGGCGGCCATGGGCGCGTCGCTGGTCATGGCGGTGTAGGCGTCGCTTTCAGCCTTGATTTGCACGTTCAGACATTCCGGCGCGGCGGCTTTCAGGGCGGCGTTCACGTCCGATGAGGTGAAGGCAAAACCGGCCCCGGCGTTTTCGATGATCCAAGCGGCCTCTTTCGCGTGCAGCTTGGCGTTGATCGGCACAGCCCCGGCCCCTGCGAACCAGATGCCGTACAATGCCTCGAGGTATTCGCAGCGGTTGCTCATGAAAATCGCCACGCGGTCGCCTTTGCCGATGCCGTACTGCGCCTGCAACGCCCCGCC
>JAADIC010000177.1 GCA_013151535.1 Alphaproteobacteria bacterium
CTCAATCAGACGGCCCTGTTTGTGTTTGCTTAAACGACTCTTTCTCATACGTCCCATGATAACCCCATTTGTGGTTATCTAGGACAGCCCCGATTGGTTTTGCTTAACGCTTCGCGCAAGTGATGCAGAGGGCGGCGGTTGGGTCAAGTTCGAGGCGTCTGGGGCTGATATCTTCGCCACAATCAAGGCAATAGCCGTATTCGCCCTCCTCCATGCGTTTGAGGGCGGCCTTCAGGCGGATACGCTCGTTCTGGCGGCGCTGGTGGATGGCGTTGGCCATGGCTTGCTGTTGCATGGCGTCCATGCGTGACAGACGGCCGACGCTTTGCTGATCGAGCGTGACGGTGGCACGATCCTGGCGGGTGGATTTATCCTCGACTTCCAGTTCGGACAGACGGTTCCGGATGCGGGTTTTGATGTTTGATATTGTCACGGTTTTCAATCTTCGGGTTTACAGGCGTGAATTATTTCCTATCTAGTGTAGTCAGGGTATCGGGATCAGGGAAGTATAATGGCTGAAAAGCAAAAGAACTTGGCGGAGTTCGACCCGGTTTGGGATCGAATTCGCAGCGAAGCCCACGAAATTGTCGAGCGCGAGCCGATTTTGGGTGGGTTGGTGCATTCGGGTATTCTGCATCACGGCAGCCTTGAGCGGTCTTTGGCTTACCGGATGGCGTTGAAGCTGTCCTCGGGCGAGATGACGGACCAGATATTGCGCGAGATTGTTGACGAGGCTTACCGGTCGGATCCGGCGCTGGGCAAGGCGGCGCGGGCGGATATCGTGGCAGTGTATGAGCGCGATCCGGCTTGTCATCGGTTTATCCAGCCATTGCTGTTTTTCAAGGGATATCAAGGGGTTCAGGCTTATCGCGTGGCCCATTTCCTGTGGGTGAACGGGCGCAAGGAGCTGGCCTATTTCATCCAGATGCGGGTGTCCGAGGTGTTTGGCATCGACATTCACCCGGGGGCTGTGATCGGGCAGGGGATCATGATTGACCACGCCCATTCCATCGTTATTGGTGAGACCGCGCGGGTTGGTGATAATGTGTCGATGCTGCATTCGGTGACGCTGGGCGGGACTGGAAAAGAGGACGGTATCCGCCACCCGACGATCGAAAACGGGGTGCTGATCGGGGCCGGAGCCAAGGTTCTGGGCGATATCACGATTGGTTATTGCACGCGGATTGCGGCGGGCTCGGTCGTTTTGGCCGATGTGCCGTGCTGCAAAACTGTGGCGGGTGTTCCGGCCAGAATTGTGGGTGAGGCCGGGTGTGCGCAACCGTCTGTGACCATGGATCAGTTGATCGAGGGCGAAAGTTAGCGCTTTGCGCGAGAGTTTTTTTTGGAACAATGAAAGCCGGGAAATCGTGTTGGCTCAAGCGAGCATGGACAGCGGATCTTCCAGATAAGTTTTGATTGCGGCGAGGAATTGCGCGCCAAGTGCGCCGTCGATGACGCGGTGGTCGACGGATAGGGTGACGGACATGATCGTAGCCACGGTGATGTCGCCATCCGGGCCGATCACGGGTTTCTTTTCGCCAGCACCAACCGCAAGGATCGAGCCGTGCGGCGGGTTGATGACCGCGTCGAAATTCTGGATGCCGAACATGCCGAGATTCGAGATCGCAAAACTGCCGCCCTGGTATTCATGCGGCGCAAGTTTGCGGGTTTTGGCGCGCGCCGCGAGGTCTTTCATTTCGCCCGACAGGGCCGACAGGGTTTTGGTATCGCTGTCGCGCAGAACCGGCGTGAACAGGCCACCTTCGACGGCCACGGCCACGGCCACATCGGAGGGCTTCAGTTTCAGGATGCGATCACCAGCCCAGACCGCGTTGCAATCGGGCACGTCTTGCAGGGCCATGGCGCAGGCCTTGATGATATAGTCGTTGAGGCTGAGCTTGATGCCACGCGCCTCGAGCCCCTTGTTCATTTCGCTACGCAATTTCAACAGGTTATCAAGCTCGATCTCGCGGCGTAGGTAGAAATGCGGGATGGTTTGCTTGGCCTCTGACAGGCGGGCGGCGATGATCTTGCGCATGCCGTTGAGGGTGATCTCCTCAAACTCGCGGTCCTGATAAAGGGCTTTGATCTGGTCGGCATCCGGTGAAGATGGCGCGGTTTTTGTTGGCGCAGGCGCGGTTTGTTTCGGTTGCGCGGTGGCGTTTTCGACATCTGCTTTGACGATGCGTCCTTTGGGGCCGGAACCCTGGATTTGAGCAAGGTCGAGGCCTTTGTCGGCAGCGATACGGCGGGCCAGCGGGGTGGCGAAAATGCGCGCTTGTTCTGCGGCTGGCGTGGGACCTTTCTGCGGTTGCGGTGGAACTGTTTTGGGTGTGCTCGCAGCAACAGGCGCTGGGGCCGGCGTTTCCGGCGCGCTGGTTTTGCCGATGTCGTCCAAACTTTCGCCGTCTTCCAGCAGTACAGCAATCGGGGTATTCACGGCTACATTTTCGCTGCCATCCGCGATCAGGATTTTACCGATAACACCTTCGTCCACGGCTTCAAATTCCATGGTGGCTTTGTCGGTTTCAATCTCGGCCAGCAGGTCACCGGACGCGACGCTGTCGCCTTCCTTGACAAGCCATTTCGCCAGTGTGCCTTCTTCCATTGTGGGCGAGAGCGCGGGCATGAGGATTTCGATGGGCATGGCGCGGTCCTTACCTGTAAGTCACTGTTTTAACGGCCTCAATCACCTCAAGCGTGGTGACGAGGGCGAGTTTTTCGAGGTTGGCGGCATAGGGCATGGGCACGTCCTTGCCGGTGCAGTTTATGACCGGCGCGTCGAGATAATCAAACGCTTCGGTCATGATTTTAGCGGACAGGTGATTGCCGATGGAGCCAATCGGGAAACCCTCTTCAACGGTCACACAGCGGTTGGTTTTGCGCACGCTGGCCAGCACGGTTTCGTAATCAATCGGGCGGATTGTTCGAAGGTCAATCACCTCGGCCTCGATGCCGTCCTTGGCCAGTTCTTCGGCGGCCTCCAGCGCGTATTGCATGCCGATGCCGAAGCTGACGATGGTGACGTCGGAGCCTTGCCGCCAGATGCGGGCGCGCCCGATGGGGACGGTGTAATCGTCGATTTCCGGCACGTCGAAGCTGTGGCCGTAGAGGATTTCGTTTTCCAGAAAGATCACCGGATTGGGGTCGCGGATCGCAGATTTCAGCAGACCTTTGGCGTCAGCGGCGGAGTAAGGCATGACGACTTTGAGGCCGGGAATTTGCGCGTACCAGGCGGCGTAATCGTGGCTGTGTTGCGCGCCAACGCGTGCTGCAGCACCATTTGCGCCGCGAAAAACGATCGAACAGCCCATCTGGCCGCCGGACATATAAAGGGTTTTGGCGGCGGAATTGATAATGTGGTCAATGGCTTGCATGGCGAAGTTAAACGTCATGAACTCGACAATCGGCTTGAGGCCGGCGAAGGCCGAACCCACAGCGATGCCGGTGAAGCCGTGTTCGGTGATCGGGGTGTCAATCACGCGTTTGGGGCCAAATTCATCCAGCATACCTTGCGAAATTTTGTAAGCACCTTGGTATTCGGCAACCTCTTCGCCCATCAGATAGACGTCGTCATCCGCGCGCATTTCTTCGGACATGGCGTCGCGCAGGGCTTCGCGCACGGTTTGCGATTTGAAGGTGGTTCCGGCGGGGTATTCATCCATTTGAGGGGTTTGTCCCGCACTTGCTGCGGGATCGTTTGCGGCTGGTGCCACGACTGCGGGTGGCGCACTTTCGGCAAGAGGCCCCGGCTCGGGGGCCGGGGTTCGGGTTTCTTCGACCGCAACCTCGGCTGATGCGTCTTCGCCGTCTTCCAGCAATACGGCAATCGGGGTGTTTACCGGCACAGCTTCGCTGCCTTCAGCGATCAACAATTTGCCGATCACGCCTTCATCCACCGCCTCAAATTCCATGGTCGCTTTATCGGTTTCAATTTCGGCCAGAATATCACCGGATGTAACGCTGTCGCCCTCTTTCACCAGCCATTTGGCAAGTGTGCCTTCCTCCATCGTCGGGGAAAGCGCGGGCATGAGGATGTTAAGTGCCATATTCGTAGTCCCTTACGCGTAAATATCTGTCCAAAGCTCGGAAGCGTCCGGCTCGGGGCTGTTTTGCGCGAATTTGGCGCTTTCGTTGACTTTGGCCTTGATCGCTTTGTCGATGGCCTTCAGATCATCCTCGGTGGCGTGTTTGCCTTGCACCAGCAAGTCGCGCACATGGTCAATCGGGTCCTTTTCCTCGCGGACTTTTTGCACCTCTTCACGGGTGCGGTATTTGGCCGGGTCTGACATCGAGTGGCCGCGATAGCGGTAGGTTTTCATTTCCAGAATGTAAGGCCCCAGGCCGGCGCGGCAATGGGCAGTGGCCTTTTCGCCAGCGGCTTTGACCGCCAGAACATCCATGCCATCAACCGCTTCGCCGGGGATGCCAAAGGCCTGGCCACGGGTGTAAATATCGGGGGTGGAGGTTGAGCGCCTCATGGCTGTACCCATGGCGTACTGGTTGTTTTCAATGACAAAAATCACTGGCAGCTTCCACAGGGCGGCCATGTTGAAGGTCTCGTAAACCTGCCCCTGATTTGAGGCGCCATCGCCGAAATAGGCGAAGGACACGTTGTCATTTCCACGATACCAGTTGGCAAATGCCAGCCCGGTTCCAAGCGGCACTTGCGCGGCAACGATGCCGTGGCCGCCGAAAAAGTTTTTCTCGGCCGAGAACATGTGCATGCTCCCGCCCTTGCCCTTGGAATAGCCGTCAATGCGGCCGGTCAATTCGGCCATGACGCCGTTGGGATCCATGCCGCAGGCCAGCATATGGCCGTGGTCGCGGTAAGATGTGATGCGCTGGTCGCCTTCTTTTGTGGTGGCTTCAAGGCCAACCACGACTGCTTCCTGGCCGATATAAAGGTGGCAGAAGCCGCCGATCAGGCCCATGCCGTATAGTTGCCCGGCCTTTTCCTCGAATCGCCGGATCAACAGCATTTCGCGATAATGGCCCAGCAATTCCTGTTTTGAAGTGTTTGATTTGGGGGCGGATT
>JAADIC010000029.1 GCA_013151535.1 Alphaproteobacteria bacterium
GTCAGAAACCCATGCGCAATGGTGCCGCCAAAGGGCGACTCCGTTTTGGCGCGCGCAGGATCAATATGGATGAATTGACGATCTTCGGTGACTTCGGCAAATTGGTTTATCCGCGCCTGATCGATCACGAACCAGTCGGAATGACCAAGTGATTTTCCGACCAGGGCCAGATATTCGTCAATACTTACCATCACTTACTCCAATGCCGAGCGGAACAGATTGTCAGAGGTCTGCAAATGGATACCGCCACACAGGGGCAGGATTGCGCCGGTCACATAGGAGCCACCACGCCCGCAAAGGTAAAGCGTTGCCGCCGCCATATCCTCGGGTGAGCCGACACGGCCCAGTGGCACATCGGCCCCGACCTTGTCGGATTGCGCGTCAGTTCCGGTGGCAAAGGCCGTCATTTTGGAACGGAACGGCCCGGGCGCAAAAGCGTTCACCGTCACCCGTTGCCCGGCCAGTTCCTTGCCCAGAATACGCGTCATATGATGCACCGCCGCCTTGGAAACAGCGTAAGAATAAGCCCCGTCGCCCATGGCGGTGGACCCCATGACAGACCCCAGATTTATCACCCGCGACGGGTCATCATCGCTGGCCGCCCCGATCAGCATCGGTAGCAGGGATTGTGTCAGGTGGAACAAGCCGTCCACATTGACGCCCATCACCTTTGACCACGCCTTGTGGGGGAATTGCCCGAGCGGCGCGCCCCATGTGATACCGGCGTTGTTAACCAGAATATTCAGCATTTCGGTGCGCGCCTGAACCTCGGCCACAATCGCCGCCACACCGGCTTCAGAACCGACATCACCGGCAAAAGCCTCGGCCTTGCCGCCATGACCCAGCGCGTTGATCTCGTCCGCCGCAGCTTCAACCGAATGCAGCTTGCGCGAACAGATCAGCACCCGCGCGCCGCCCATCACCAGCGCCTCGGCGATCATCCGGCCAATGCCGGTGCCGCCACCGGTGACCAGCGCCACCTTGCCGCTGACCCCGTAAAGATCGTGCAAGTTCAAATCAGTATCCCCCGTTTCATCGCCCACCTTGCAAATTTGCATCCAGAGATTGACAACATACCCATCAGTATGTTTCTGTTCGCCACCACTTGTAAAGACCTAAAGCCGAACCGGACGCCGCAAAACTTTGAACCTGCCCGCTGCCCATAAAACCGCGAAAGCCGCGCCCGAACAGGTGTTGGACGCGGCCGCTGCCTGTTTCATGGAAAAGGGCTATGCTGGCACCTCGCTGGATGATGTGGCGCGCCATATGGGGGCGACCAAGGGGCGGATTTACCATTATTTCGGCTCGAAATCCGAGCTGCTGCACGCGGTGCGCAAACACGCCATGGGCATCAACTTTGCCGCCATCCGCCCGGCCTATAACAGCGATCTTGCCCCGGTCGAGAAATTCCGCGCAATGGCGCAAGCCCACGCCTATAATATGATAAAGGAGCAGGCCTATCAGAAGGCGCTGTTTGGCAGCCTGCACCTGCATATCACCGGCGGCAAGAACGCCGGAAACGACGCCCTGATGCAGGACTTCATCACAGATCGGCGCGCGTTCGAGGACATGTTCCGCGACGTGTTGCAAGCCGGACAGGAAAGCGGTGATTTTGACATTAAAACAATATCTTACGCCCTACATACAGCGCTGACGACGCTGAATTCTACGCTCTACTGGTACACACCGCGCGACGGCGATACCGACAAGGATCGCCGCGCCGTTGCCCAGGAACTTGTCGAGATGGCGCTGCGTGCGCTGGGCGCTTGCCACAACCAGAACCCAAAAGGAAATACCCCATGAATCCTCGGGATTACGGAACGCTTGAAACCACTGCTTGAGGCCGTGCAAACCATGGTGCAGGAGGATATCCTGCCGCTGGAAGAGGAATTTCTGGCCGAGGTCAGCGTCGGCGATCGCTGGCAATATACCCGCCGCCAGACCGAAATTCTGGAAGGGCTGAAAGACAAGGCCAAGGCGGCGGGCCTGTGGAATTTCTGGCTGACCGATAGCGCGCGCGGTTATGGCCTAAGCACGGTGGAATACGCCTATCTGGCCGAAGAAATGGGCAAAGCGCATCTGGGGGCCGAGGTGTTCAACTGCTCTGCCCCCGACACCGGCAATATGGAGGTTTTGGAGCGTTACGGCACCGAGGCCCACAAGGACGAATGGTTAAAACCGCTGCTGGCGGGCGAAATCCGCTCGGCCTATTTGATGACCGAACCGGATGTAGCCTCGGCTGACGCCACCAATATCGAAATGTCCTGCGTGCGCGATGGCGATGACTATGTGCTGAACGGCGAAAAATGGTGGTCATCCGGCGCGGGTGATCCGCGTTGTTCGATCTACATCGTCATGGTCGCCAGCCCTGATAAAAACCGCCACAAACACGCGCAACATTCGATGATACTGGTGCCGCGCGACACCAAAGGTGTGGAAAAACTGCGCGCCATGCAGGTTTACGGCGAGGATGATGCCCCCCACGGCCATCTGCATATGAAATTCACCGATGTACGCGTGCCTGCCAGCAATCTGTTGCTGGGCGAAGGCTGCGGTTTTGAGATCGCCCAAGGGCGGCTTGGGCCGGGACGTATTCACCATTGCATGCGCGCCATTGGTCAGGCCGAACGGGCCCTGGAACTGATGTGCAAACGCAGCCTCAGCCGCGAAGCGTTTGGTAAAAAGATTGCCAAGCTGGGCGGTAATTTTGACATCATCGCCAATTGTCGCATGGAGATCGAACAGGCGCGTCTTTTGTGCCTTAAGGCCGCGTGGATGATGGATCAGGGCGACAAACGCGCCGCCGCCCCGTGGATCAGCCAGATCAAGGTTGTCGCGCCCTTGATGGCGCTCAAAGTCACCGACGAGGCGGTGCAGATGTTCGGCGGTCAAGGTATTTCGCAAGACACGCCCTTGGCAAAACAATGGACCCATGTGCGCACATTGCGCTTGGCCGATGGCCCCGATGCGGTGCACCGGATGCAGGTGGCGCGGGCCGAACTCAAGAAATACACGCAGGAGAAAATCTAGTGGCGTCACCCGCCAAAATGCAGGCGCTTTTGCTGCGCGAGGATGGCTTTTCAAGCGATGTGGTCCCGGCGGGCCAGTTGCGCGATGTTGGCCGTTATCTGGAGCTGGCCGAGGTTGATCTGCCCAAACCCGGCCCCGGTCAGGTGTTAATCAAGGTGACTGCCTCCATGGTCAACCCGTCCGATCTGATGTTCATTCAGGGCGGCTATGGCCAGCCACGCATCAAAGGCGCGCCCGCCGGATTTGAAGGCATCGGGCAGGTTGTCAGCGGCAACGGTTTCATGGCCGCGCGCGTCAAGGGCAAGCGGGTGTCGTTTGTCGCCGGTCCCGCCGGTTCTGGCGCATGGGCGCAATATGCGGTTGCCGATGCGACCACCGTCATAAAGCTGCGCAACGATGTGGCCGTGGAGGACGGCGCGGCCCTGATCGTCAACCCACTGACGGCAGCGGCCATGGTCGAAATGGTGCCCGATGGCGGCGCGTTCGTGGCCTCGGGCGCGGCCAGCCAGTTGGGTAAACTGATGGCCGGATATGCCAAGGATTCTGGCAAGCGCATGATCGGGCTGGTGCGGCGCGATGCACCGATGGAGGCACTGAAAGCCCTTGGTGCGAAAGAAGTGCTGAACGAAACCGGTAAAGACTTTACCGCCGAACTTAAGGCTGTGCTGAAAGCCGAAAAACCAACGATTTTTCTGGATTGCATCGCAGGCTCGGTTTCGGCACGCGTTTTCAACGCCATGGGCAATGACAGCCGTTGGGTGGTTTATGGCAAAATGACCAGCGAGCCGCCGGAAATCCTTGAACCCGGCAAGCTGATTTTCATGCGCAAAAAGATCGAGGGCTTCTGGCTGGTCACATGGATGGGGCGCACGGGCTTGCTGAAAAAACTTGCCGCGATCCGCAAAGTGCAGGCGCGTTTCGCCGATGGCCGCTGGAAAACCGACATTTCGGCCCGATTGCCGTTAGGTAAGGCCATGCAAGACCTGCCGGAAGCGTTGAACGCAAGCGACGGAAAGGTCATGATAACCATGGGTTGAGACCCAGTCGGGTGACGCGGCAAAAAGAGTGCGCACCTGAAAACAGCGCCGGAAAACCGGACAGGGAGAATAAGTTTGGAATTTTTGCAACTGCTGGTCAGCGGGCTTGCGAATGGCTGTGTCTATGGTCTGATCGCGCTTGGTTTTGTGCTGATCTACAAGGCCACCGAGGCGGTGAATTTCGCCCAGGGCGATTTCATGATGTTCGGGGCGTTTGTGGCACTGGGCCTGAACAATGCCGAATATATGGGCCTGCCGTTCTGGGTTGCGGCGCCTTTGTCCATCGCGATCATGGCGCTGTTTGGCTATCTGATTAACTATTTCATCATCCGCCACCTGTTCGGCCAAAGCCAGACCGCGGTGGTGATCCTGACAATTGCGCTGGGTTTCGTGCTGCGTTTCGTCGCCGGTGTGATCTGGGGCCACCAGCCGCAAACCCTTGTCAGCCCGCTATCGGTGGGTGACCTCAGGTTTGGCTCGGTGGTGCTGGGGCTGGCCGATGTGGCGATCATCGTCACCACGGTTTTGCTGACGTTTTTCCTTTATCAGTTCTTCCAGCGCACCAAGCTGGGGCTGGCCATGCAGGCCGCCAGTCAAAACCAGATGGCGGCTTATTATATGGGCATTCCGGTCAAGCGGATGCAGGGCCTGATCTGGGGCTTGGCCGGGGCGGTTGCCGCTGTTGCCGGCATCCTGTTCGCCTCCAAAGGCGCGATTGATCCCAATGCCGGATTGCTGGGCATCAAGGCCTTCGCCGCCGCCGTAATCGGCGGGTTTGGCTCCTTACCCGGCGCACTTGTTGGCGGGTTGATCGTTGGGGTGATCGAACCCTTCGCCTCGCGCTATATGGCCCCCGGTTATTCGCAGATCGCACCCTACGCCTTGTTGCTGTTTGTGTTGGTATTCCGCCCGCACGGCCTGTTCAGCCAGATCAGAATAAAGAAGGTCTAGACATGCGCATCCAGTTCAAAACCTCCTATGAAGACGATATTCGCCTGTTCAAGGATCGCTGGAGCCTCGGCGTCTACGCAGCACTTATCGCGCTGGCTATCGCGCTCCCCTACCTGCTGGATGATTTCTATCTGGGCGAGGTCACCAACGTGCTGATCTGGGCCATCGCCGGTCTGGGCCTGATGCTGTTAACGGGTCAAACCGGCCAGGCCAGCCTTGGCCACGCCGCCTTTCTGGCCATTGGCGCTTACCTGAACATCATCATGATCGAGGCCGGCGTACCCTTCATCATCGCCTTCCCGCTGGCCGGTATCCTGACCGGTATCATCGGCACCATCATCGCCATTCCCGCCGTCCGCATGCACGGGATTTATCTTGCCATTGCCACCATAGCCCTGTCGGTTCTGGCCGACGATATCATCATCCTGCTTGACCCCTGGACAGGTGGCGTCAACGGCAAGTTCCCGCCCGCCATCGACATTTTCGGCTTTGAGATCGAGCGTTGGACCATGCCCGGCCGGTTCTATTATCTGGTCCTCATCGTCACCATCATCTGCACCCTGTTTTACCGCAACCTGCTGCGCTCGCCCTTGGGGCGCGCCTTCGCCGCCGTGCGCGACAGCGAGGTTTCGGCCACTGCCATGGGCATCCACATCACCCGCACCAAGGCGGCATCGTTCGGGATTTCCTGCGGCATCACCGGCCTCGCAGGCTCGCTGATGGGCTATTACGCAGGCGCGTTCAACAACGAGACCTTCTCGCTGGTGATCTCGATCACATTGCTGATGATGATCGTCATCGGCGGCCTTGGCTCGATCCACGGCGCGTTTTTTGGGGCCATCGTGGTCGCTTTCCTGCCGCAAGCGCTATCCATAGCCAAAGACAGTTTCAGCGGCGCAACCGTCGCCATTCCGGGGCTGGAAACCGGCGTGTTCGGGCTGATCCTGATCCTGTTCATCATGTTCGAGCCCATGGGCATCTATGGCCGCTGGATGAAAATCCGCATCTGGTTCGAACTGTTCCCGTTCGCGCGCAAAGACATGTTCAAACGGCAGAAATCATATCTGAAGACGGAGCGGTTAAGATGAGCCTGCTTGAGATCAAAAACGCCACGCTGAAATTCGGCGGTGTGGTCGCGGTCAATGACCTTAGTTTCAGTGTTGAGGAGGGCGAGGTTTACGCCATTGTCGGCCCCAATGGTGCCGGCAAATCCACGGTTTTCAACCTGATTTCACGGTTTTACGATCCCTTCGCCGGGTCGTTCCATTTTGATGGCACCGATCTGCTCAAGCAAAAAGCCGATCAGGTTGCCGACCTCGGCATCGCGCGTACCTTCCAGAATATCGAGTTGTTCGAACATGCCACTGTGTTGCAAAACCTGCTGGTCGGGCGGCATCGCCACCGCAAAACCAATCTTATCGAGGAAATGCTGTTCCTGCCGCGCGTGCGCCGGGCCGAACACGAAAACCGCGAGGCGGTGGAGGAAGTCATCGACTTCCTTGATCTGCAAGCCTACCGCGACAAGATGATTGCAGGGCTGCCTTACGGGGTGCGCAAGGTGGTTGAACTTGGCCGCGCGCTGGCCTCGGGGCCACGACTGCTGCTGCTGGACGAACCAGCCTCGGGCCTGTCTGTCGAGGAAACGCAAGATATGCGCTGGTGGATTGACGATATCCGCAGGCAGATGGGCATCACGGTTTTGATGGTCGAACATGATATGGGGCTGG
>JAADIC010000028.1 GCA_013151535.1 Alphaproteobacteria bacterium
CCTCATCGGCCAGACGGCGCGCGGTACTGACCAGATCGGCAATCGGGGTGCCTTCGATATGGGCGATATAAACCCTTGTAGCGGCGGGCAGAAGATCACGAAAATCGTCGATCTTGGCGGCGGTGCGGGGCATCACCTCGATCGAATAGTCTTGCAGGAATGCCTCAAGCGCGGGATTTGCGTCCGGAACGGCGGCGATTTTACGGCTGGCGTTGAAAAATGCCATGGCGTGATCCTTTATGGGCGGATTACTCCGCGTTGTGGCCTTGCTCGTGGCCTTGATTTTCAATCAAAACCCTGATCCGGTCCTGATCGTATTCTTTATCCAGTCTTGCCGCCTCGGACCTGGCAATCTGTGCCGCGTCCCCATCCACCGCGAACGGTGCCGCCTTGCGCCAATCGGCAAGGTAGGCATCGGCATCCTTGGCCCCGACCTTCATGGCACAGCGGTCTATCGCCTGCTCAAACCGCTCGGGCAGTTGCACCTTTTCCGCCCGCCGCCCCTTGCCGACAATAACCTGCGCTGGAATATCGCGCCAATAAACAATGGTAACGTCCGGCATGTTTCCCGAATCCTTTTAACTGACAAAGCCTTTCTAGGCCCGAGTTTACCCCCTGTATGGAAGATATCCGACTTAGAGGGAAATATTTGCGACAGCCACCGTTATTTACATGTGGGGGATAAATTGGCCGAACACCCGCTATGGGGGCAATCAAAACTGACATTTGCGGTTAAAAGGACGGCGTTTCAGCCCTGACCTTGGGTGGCATTAATGCTGAAACGGAAAGCTAACCGGAACTTAAACCGGAATTTACCCTGTTATAGTTTGAAGAATACCTTTGTAAAATAGGCGCTAAAGGTATAAGCATAACCGGAATAGGAACCGGAACTAATTGCGGAACCCAACTTGTATGGCTGACGATGGCGAAGATACAACCCTTTGCGAACCGCTGATGGTGGCGGAAGAGTCGCCTCATTACGGCGAGCTTGTCGACCTGGCTGTTGATCTGTCCACCAAATCAGCCGCACTTTCGGCAAGCCTCCCGACCGCTATGCGCAGCTCGTTGGCTGATGCCGTCCGGGCAATGAATTGCTATTATTCAAACCTCATCGAAGGCCATGACACCCATCCGATTTCAGCCGACCGGGCGGTGCATGGTGAGCTGAGTGCTGACCCACAGGAGCGTAATCTCCAGCTTGAGGCGGTGGCGCATATCAACGTTCAGAAATGGATCGACGAGGGTGGTTTGACAACGCATGCAACCGCGCCTCGTTCCATCAGGGAGATTCACCGAAGGTTCTGTAACGATCTTCCTGATGAGCTTCTTATAACCGAGGATAGCGACACCGGTGAAAAAATCGACATTATCGGAGGGCAGTACCGTGACCGCTTTGTCAGGGTTGGTGCCCATATCCCGATCAGCCCCGGTGCCGTGCCACGTTTCATGGACCATATCCACAAGCGCTACAACGTCACTGGGCGGGTCGCTTCGATTTTGAGCGCTGCCTACGCGCATCACCGGATTTCCTGGGTCCACCCGTTCTTTGATCTCAATGGTCGCGTCGTGCGCATGGTCTCGCATGCGATGTTGCTTAATTCAGTCGGGAGCGCGGGGCTCTGGTCGGTTTCCCGCGGGCTGGCGCGCCGATCAGAGGATTATAAGCGTTTCCTTGCGCGGGCAGATGAAAAGCGGCGCGGTGATCGCGATGGGCGCGGAAACCTGAGCGAGGAGCGTTTGGCGGATTTTGCCGAATTTTTTCTGAAGATGTGCATAGATCAGACCGAGTTCATGGGCGGCCTGATGGATGCCAGGCACCTGCGTGACCGGGTGCTGAGCTGGACAGACCGCGAAATTGCGCAAGGTCACCTGCCAAAAAAGGCGAATATCGTCATGCGTCTGGTATTTGCAACCGGCGAGGTGGAGCGTGCTGAGGTGGATTCAGTGCTGGGCATGACTGATCGCGCCGCGCGCAAAATAACAAGGGCGCTGGTGGATAGAGGGGCCCTGATATCCACGTCGTCGCGCGCGCCGCTTCGCCTGAATTTCAGCCCGGCACTGGCACAGGAATGGATGCCGGGGCTATTCCCAGGGCAATGACGCATGGGGCCGAATGACCTGACCAATGGTGCGTGCAAACTCTGTATCGCCCCTAAAGCCCGCCGCGCGCCCGAACCGTCTCTATAATAATCCCGATCAACTCGAATTGCGACAGGGCGCTGATGTCTTCAAAGTAAATGTGGCTCGGCCAGGGTTCGCGCAGACTGGCCTCGCTGGGGCGGCCAACCGTCTTACAAACCTGTTGGATCGCGGCTACAAAGCTCTCGGCGGTGTCGCGGATCTCGGCCTTGCCAATTTCAAGATCGGGGATCGAGTTTTTGTCGACCTGCGAAGACCCAATGCCGATGGTCAGCGGCACATTACGCGCGATGGCCTGTTCGGTGTAAAATGTGATCGGAACCTTATCGGCCTCAAGGCGCATGACGAAATCCCGGCAGACGGAATGCTTAAGCTCGGTCAGCTCCTCGATACTGACGCCGCTCGCCTGCGCGCCACCACCGCGACGGCGCGACCCCCGATCTTTCTTGCGTGCCAAGGTCACGAAATCACCACGATAATTGGCGTCAAACACCCGATCCGCCCAAGGCTGGTCTTCGATCATGCGTGAAATCGCACGGATCGCCATGGTTTTGCAATTGTCCGGCCCGATGAAGAAGGGTGAGCCCGAGGCATCCGAAAGCTCGACCCAGCCATTGGGAAACACGCTGATAAAATGCTCGATCCACGGGCCAAGCACCTTGTCGGCCAGATGGTCAAGCAGTTGGTTAACAAAAGCCGGATCGTTGACCACATCGGCAAGCAATGGTTCCTGCCCGAAAATATCCGCCGCCAGCGAATAGGGGGCCGAGATTTGCAACAACGGCCCCATCCCTGTCAGCCGCTCGGTCACGCGCAGAATGTCGTTGATGATTTTTGGGATGCCGCTGTCAAAATCAGGCGTAGCAAGTGTTTGCCATGTGTCGTGGGTAATCAGCACCTGATCCGGGTCCGAACCCGGCGGAAACCGGTCGGGATACATCATTTTCTGACCGACCGCTTCACAGGTGAAAGCGTAAAGCGCCCAGGTCATGTAAAGTTTGTTGATCCCCAAAATGCGGCTGACCATCAGGTTGGTGCGCACATAGCGTTCAGGATCGGTGGTGTAATAATCAAGTGAGTCTGTACCATAAAGATCAAACAATATACCAAGCACCAGCATATGGACCGAGCCGGTCACATGCACATGATCGCTTGCAACCGGCGTGGCGAAATCCGCGTCAAACGCGCCGGCGATTGTTCTGTCCATCACCTCAAGCAGGCGGGTTCTGGCGGCGGGATCCCCCGATTGCCAGCGCGCCAAAAGGTGAAGGCCGTTCGGAAAATCCAACTCGTCGATCATGTGTAGCCTCGATTTAGCGTCAAACCTGATGTGGCCAGACAAGCAGATAATACCGCCCTTTGTTGTCGTTTCCGCGACAAAACCATGCCCTGTTGCGGCAATGGGCATTCCGACAGAAGGCGATGCTTCGCGTCTTGCGCCAGTTACGCGCCCGCGTTACGGTTTTACCAACACCTATCGGAGGCCCGGTTATGGCGGCCAGATCAGATAAGGGTGCGGCTGTGTTCCCCAAGGCGGTTGAACCTGCGCCCCACCAAAAGCCCGATGCGGTGTCGCTTTATGCGGCGCTGGATCTGGGCACGAATTCCTGCCGGATGCTGGTGGCCCAGCCCAAGGGCAGCCAGTTTCATGTGATCGACAGCTTTTCCAAATCGGTGCAGCTTGGCCGTGGGCTGGAGCAGCATGGCAGCCTGTCGCGCGCCAGCATTAATCGCACAATCGCAGCGCTGAAGGTCTGCCGCAAGAAGCTGGATCACCACAAAGTCAAAAACATGCGCCTTGTCGCGACCGAGGCGTGCCGTCGCGCCAGCAATTGCGCAGAGTTCATGGCGCGGGTGACAGGTGAAACCGGCCTGACGCTTGAGATTATCCGCCCGGAAGAGGAGGCGCGCCTTGCCGTCATCTCCTGCGCGCCCTTGGTGTCGCGTCATACGGAGCAGTTGTTGGTGGTCGATATCGGCGGTGGCTCGACCGAGCTGGTCTGGGTCGATCTGAGCAAAGTCGCCCCGACCGAGCGGGCGCGGGCGATCATGCGCCTGAAACAGGGGCTAAAGCCGGGGCAGGGTGGCTCACCCTTTCCGGTGGCCGAAGTTGTCGACTGGATTTCAGTGCCGGTCGGGGTGGCGACCCTCAAGGATCAGTTTTCCGATGTCAGCGATGATTCTGCCCGTTTCGCCCTGATGTCATGTCATTTTGAAGAACTGATCGCCGGGTTTTCCCCCTATCAGACCGCCAGCGAAGGCCCGGCCCAGTCGAATTTTCAGGTGATCGGCACATCGGGTACGGTGACGACCGTGGCGGCCTCGCATCTGGGATTGCGGCGCTATGATCGCGGCAAGGTCGATGGGTTGCGCATGACCTCGGGGCAGATTGACACTGTGGTCAAGGAATATCTGGCCATGGGGGTTCATGGCCGCCAGCGTGATCCGCGCATCGGCAAGGACCGTCAGGCGTTGATCCTGTCCGGGGTGGCGATCCTGCAAACCCTGATGCGGGTCTGGCCGACGGATCGCCTCAGCGTGGCGGATCGGGGCTTGCGCGAGGGGCTGCTTTACGCGCAGATGAGCGCGGATGGGGTGCTTGAGGATGGGCCGGTTTAGTTATGTCGAAATCAGGAAACACTTCAGGGCGTGGGCGGCGTGATCTGCAAGTGAAGGTCAATAGCGCCAAGGGCCGCAAGTTGAGCTCAACCCTGTGGCTGAAACGCCAGTTGAATGACCCCTATGTGCAGCAAGCCGGTAAAGACGGCTATCGTGGCCGCGCCGCTTATAAGATTCTTGAACTGGACGACAGGTTTCGTTTCCTCGTGCCGGGGGCGCGGGTGGTTGATCTGGGCAGCGCGCCCGGCGGCTGGCTGCAAGTGGCCGCGCCCATCAACGCGCTGGGAACCCGGACCTCGAAAAAGGTCGGAACGCTGTTGGGAGTCGATTTGCAAGAGGTCGAGCCGGTGCCGGGTGCGGAAATCCATATTCTTGATTTCATGGCGGATGATGCCGACCTCAAGGTCAAGGAATGGCTGGGGGGCAAGGCGGATGTGGTGATGTCGGACATGGCGGCGTCGTCATCGGGGCATAAACAGACGGATCATTTGCGGATCATGGCCCTGTGCGAGGCCGCCGCCTATTTTGCGTTCGACGTTCTGGAGGAGGGCGGCACCTTTGTCGCCAAGGTGTTGGCAGGCGGGGCCGAGGGTGAATTGCAGAAGGTTCTGAAGCAAAACTTCACCAAGGTGGTGCATGTAAAACCACCCGCCAGCCGCAAGGATAGTTCCGAGAAATTCGTGATTGCAACCGGGTTCCGTGGCGCGGTCGATCCCGATCAATAAAGTTGTATTTGTCTGATAATTCGTGAGATCATGGCTGATTGAGGCGAAAACAAGGCGTTAATTATCGCTTTTGTGCAATTACTCTGACGTCTCACGCTTTCCTTCAAATTGTTTCACATGATCCATATGAA
>JAADIC010000026.1 GCA_013151535.1 Alphaproteobacteria bacterium
GCGGCCACCCGGATCGAGGATACCGCCCTGCCATTCATGTCGCATCTGATCCGGCTGGGGCGTACTGAGCCTTTGAAATTGCAAAGGCGGTCCTAGCAACTGCATCTCAGTCGCTCAGAATGTCTCTAACCCAGCTTCACCGCTTTCACATCGTCGTCGATATAGGCCTCGTATTGGGTGAAATTCTCGGCGAACATGGCGACCAGACGGGCGGCGTCGCGGTCATAGGTTTCCGGATTGTCCCAGGTGCGGCGCGGATCAAGCAACACGTCGGCCACCCCGTCCACATCTACCGGAACCTCAAAGCCGAAATTCGGGTCAGTGCGAAACTCGACCTCGTTCAGCGTGCCGTTCAGGGCCGCGCTCAGCAATGCGCGTGTGGCACTGATCGGCATGCGTGAACCGGTGCCATAAGCCCCGCCAGTCCAGCCGGTATTGACCAGCCAACAGGTGGCACCCGAACTGGCGATACGTTTCCGCAGCAGATTGCCGTAAACCTCGGGGCGGCGCGGCATGAAGGGCGCGCCGAAACAGGTGGAAAACGTCGGCTGAGGCTCGGTCACGCCCTGTTCGGTGCCTGCCACCTTGGAGGTGAAACCGCTCAGGAAGTGATACATGGCTTGCGCAGGCGTTAGCCGCGAGATCGGCGGCAGCACCCCAAAGGCATCACAGGTCAGCATGATGATATTCTTGGGCTGCCCACCCAATGAGGTTTCCGACGCGTTCGAAATATAATGCAGCGGATAGGCACAGCGCATATTCGCCGTCAGGCTGTCATCCTCAAAATCAAGCGTTTTGGTCTCTGCGTCAAACACCATGTTTTCAATGATGGTGCCGAATTTTTCGGTCGTGGCGTAGATTTCAGGCTCTGCATCTGCCGAAAGGTTGATCGTCTTGGCGTAACACCCGCCCTCAAAGTTGAAGGTGCCGGTGTCAGACCAGCCGTGCTCGTCATCACCGATCAGCACCCGCGAAGGATCAGCCGAAAGCGTGGTCTTGCCGGTGCCCGACAGCCCGAAGAAAATCGCGGTTTCCGCAGGATCATTCGGCGCATGGTTGGCCGAGCAATGCATCGGCATCACACCCTTGGCGGGCAGCAGGTAATTCAGCAGCGAGAACACCGATTTCTTGTTCTCGCCCGCATAGGCGGTGCCACCAATCAGGATCAGCTTTTTGTCAAAATTCAGCGCAATCACCGTGCCCGAGCGGCAGCCATGGCGCGCCGGATCAGCCTGAAAGCTGGGGCAGTTGATGATGGTGTATTCCGGGATGAAACTGTCAAGCTCGTCGCGCGAAGGGCGGCGCAGCAGGTGGCGGATGAACAGACCATGCCACGCCAGTTCGGTGACCACACGCACGTCAAGGCGATGCTCGGCATCGGCCCCACCATAAAGATCCTGCACGAAATATTCGCCACCCTTCATATGCGCGATCATGTCCGCATGAAGCACGTCAAAGGCGTCAGGTGCCATCGGCGGATTGTTCTCCCACCAGATCGTATCCTTGACCGAGGGCGTATCGACGACAAACTTATCCTTGGGTGAGCGCCCAGTATGTTTGCCCGTCGTCACCAATAGCGATCCCCCCTTGCCAAGGGTGCTTTCGCCGCGCAGCAGGGATTTTTCAACCAGACTTGGTTCAATGTCGTTGTAATGAACCGCTTGCAGTCCGGTGATCCCCATAGCATCGAGGGTCTGGGATGGGTTTACCCGTCCATTCGTCATTTTATCGCTCCGAATTATCTGCGGCTGCACGCAGGCTGGCGGCCTTTGGTCAAACTTTGTCGCGGGCGCGTTTTGATCCGGAACCGGATGACGCAGCGTCCACTTGGGTGAAGTCGCGCTCTGTATACCATGAGATACCGTGAGATAAAGGGTCGCTTAAAGCCCTATTTTCGGAAGAAATGCGCGGATTTCCGCGACAAATTAGTCATATATTATCCAATTGGGTCTTTGTTTGGCGGTGTGAATACCTCGATTGCGCAGTTAACAGTTGATTCGCGGGCGTAAAAGGCGGAAAATGCCGAAAAAACAATAACAGAGCAGTAAAGGGGCAAGCGACATGTCGACGATCGCTTTAGTTGATGATGACAGGAACATCCTGACATCAGTATCCATGACACTCGAAGCCGAAGGATACAACGTCGTTACTTATAATGACGGGCAATCAGCACTGGACGGGTTCGGAACCAAGTTCCCCGACATTGCTGTTCTGGATATCAAGATGCCGCGTATGGACGGCATGGATTTGCTGCACCGTATCCGGCAAAAATCCGATATGCCGGTGATTTTCCTGACCTCCAAAGATGATGAAATCGATGAGGTTTTGGGCCTGCGCATGGGGGCGGACGATTATGTGCGCAAACCTTTCAGCCAGCGCCTGCTGGTCGAACGCATCCGCGCCATTCTGCGCCGTCAGGAGGCGATTGCCTCGGACAGCACGAACGATCCCGCCGAAAGCAAATTGATCGAGCGTGGTTCGCTGGTCATGGACCCGCTGCGCCATTCGGTGCTGTGGAAAGGCGCAAGCGTCAATCTGACGGTCACCGAATTCCTGCTGTTGCAGGCGCTGGCCACACGGCCCGGTTTTGTCAAAAGCCGCGATCAGTTGATGGATGTGGCCTATGACGATCAAGTCTATGTGGATGACCGCACGATTGACAGCCACATCAAGCGCCTGCGCAAGAAAATGCGCTCGGTCGATGATGATTTTTCGTCCATCGAAACGCTTTACGGTATCGGATACCGGTACACAGAGGCATGAACGTAGTGTCGGAAATCGACGCAAACAAAGCTGAAAAAACCGACCCGCCGGAAATCATTCTGGGCGATGATTGGGACGAGCGCGCCAAAACCGATGAACCGGTCGAAGAAGCGGCGCGCGAAAAACGCCGCTGGATTTCGATGAATTCCTCGCCTCTGGCGCGCAAGATCATCACCTTCAACCTGCTGGCGCTGGTCGTGCTGGTGGGCGGCGTTCTGTACCTGAACCAGTTTCGTGAGGGGCTGGTGGAGCAACGCGAACGCAGCCTTGTGACCCAGGCGAAACTGATTTCAAAGGTGTTCGAGGCAAAGCTGCCCTCTTTCGGGGCAGACCTTGCCAACGGCACGCCCATGGCGACATTGGCCGACCTCAACCTGCCGGTCGGGGTTGAGGTGTTCGTGTTTGATGCCAGTGAAAAGATGGTGGCCACAACCCTCGGCCTGACACGCGAAGGCGCGGCGGGCAAGGCCACAGAAACTAGCGCCCAATATGGCACCTTCATCACGGATTTCCTGAACCTGATCTGGGAAAAATCAACGGGATTGTTTGGTACGAACGACGAAACGAAAGTGTTGAATGCCAAAGAACTGGCCGTGCAGGCGGTGCCGTTCGCGCTGGCGGGTCAAACCAAAAGCAAGAATTTCAGCGATGCAAATGACGGCATTTTGTTTGCGGTCGCCACGCCAATTGCCCGCGATGGGCAGGTGCTGGGGGCGTTGGTGCTGACCACGGTTTCGGGCGAGATTGACGACATGGCCCGGGCCGAGCGCGAACAGGTTTTGCAGATGTTCGTGATCGCCATTCTGGTGTCGATCGGCCTGTCGCTGGTGCTGGCCAGCACCATTGCGAACCCTTTGCGCGATCTGGCAGCGGCGGCTGAACTCGGCAAAAACCGCAACGCCCGCAAGATGAGCCCGCGACGCATCCGCATCCCCGATATGACCGGGCGGCCCGATGAAATCGGGCGTTTGTCGGGCGCGCTGCGCGGGATGATCGCAGCCCTTTATGACCGGATTGAAAGCAACGAACAATTCGCCGCCGATGTGGCGCATGAAATCAAGAACCCGCTGGCCTCGTTGCGCTCGGCTGTTGACACCATGCGGATCGCCAAAAACGACGTGCAGCGCGACAAACTGCTTGCGGTCATTGAACATGACGTGATCCGGCTTGATCGTCTGGTGTCGGACATCTCGAACGCCTCTCGCTTGGACAGCGAACTGGTGAAAGAGGAAATGCTGTCCTTCAATCTGGTGGGCATGCTGCGAAACCTGTCGGAATATCACGCCCAACTGGCGCAAGAGATTGGGGCCGAATTTATCGCCGACCTACCCGAAGGCCCGATCATCATTCAAGGTCTCGAGGCGCGGTTGGCGCAGGTTTTTGTGAACCTTCTGACCAACGCGATTTCGTTCTGCCAAGAAGGTGATGCCGTGCGTATCTGGGCCCGTAAACGCGACAACCGGGTGCTGATCGTGGTCGAAGATACCGGCCCCGGCATCCCCGAAGAAGCCTTGGCGAAAATCTTCAAACGGTTCTATTCCGAGCGCCCACAAACCGATTTTGGCAACCATTCGGGCCTTGGTCTGGCGATTTCACGCCAGATTGTCGAAGCCCATGGCGGCGTGATCTGGGCCGAAAATATCCGCCCGACCGAGTATGATCCGACTTCCGAACCGCTGGGTGCGCGGTTTGTTGTCGGCCTGCCGGTGTGAGCGCGGTCGCACAAGAAACCCTCCATGCCAGTTCGGTCGCCGTTTCCGGCAAGGCTGTCCTGATCCTTGGCCCGTCCGGTTCCGGCAAATCCGGCCTGGCGCTTGATCTGATCTCGCGCGGGGCCGAGTTGGTGTCGGATGATCGCACGCGTATCGCCCTGCAAGGCGGGAAACCCGTCGGTTTTGCACCCGACAGTATTCGTGGTAAAATCGAAGCGCGCGGCATCGGCATTCTGCGCGGCCCGGCGGTTGGGCCGGTTGCGGTTGCACTGGTTGTCGATCTCGGGAAACCCGAAGCAAACCGCCTGCCTGCCCCCAGAACAATGACAATTCTGGGAACGGAAATTGATTTGCTTCACGGGGCCGAAGTGCCAAACTTGGCGGCGGCAATCCTCTTCTTTCTGAAAGGCGGCAGGTTGGTCTGATGACGACAAGCGCACCCCAAACCGACGCTCTGAAAATCGTGCTGGTCACCGGCCCGTCAGGTGCCGGGCGCTCAACCGCGATCCACGCGCTCGAGGATCTGGGCTATGAAGCGATAGACAAC
>JAADIC010000117.1 GCA_013151535.1 Alphaproteobacteria bacterium
TCCAGTCGGGGCACAAAACGATATGGCGCAGATATTCGATCCCCTGATCCAGCGCGATCAGGGCGAACAGGAAAAAGATGATGTCGGGAACGCCGCGCACCATCGAGGTATAAGTTAGCCCGAAAAGCCGCAAAGGTAATATCCGCGAGCGCCGCGCCAATGCGCCGGTAAAGCCAAGCACCAGAACGAACGGCACGGTCACGAACAGCAACACCAAAACGGTGCCAAAGCTGCCGTAAAACGCAAATTGCTTGGCGGTCGTCAAATAGCACGACCACCATTGCAGCCCGTCAAGAACCGACGGATCGGTGCAATATTCAAACATCTGGATTATCCTGCTGACCGGGCCGCCTAAGGCCCGGTCACTGAGTTTTCGGGGTCAGTAGTTGACCACGCGACCATCGAACCATTTGGCAATCAAAGCACTCAACGTGCCATCTGCCTTGATGCTGTCGATGGCGGCGTTCATCTTGGCCTTCAGCTCGGTATCGGATTCGCGGATACCCATGCCGACACCACCACCGATCGAGACCGGATCGCCGGTAAAGGCCAGCTCGCCATTGGAGGCTTTGACGATATCAGACAGATAGGCGTCGTCGGCCAGAACCGCGTCAGCCTCGCCTGAACGCACCGCAGCAACGGTTTCGTCAGGTGTGGCGAATTCGACCAGCGTATAGCCGGAGGATGCCAGATAGCCCGCCTGAATCGTGGCGGTCTGGGCGGCCACGACCGAGCCGTCTTTCAATGTCGTTCCCGCAAGCGCCATATAAACCGAAGGGTCCGGTGGGAAATATTCCTGGGTAAAGTCAATAACTTCATCCCGCTCGTCGGTGATCGACATACCGGCGATGATGGTGTCGTAATTGCCCGATGTCAGGTTCGGAATGATGCTGTCCCACTCGTTGGTCACCCAGACGCAATCCAGACCGGCGCGCTTGCACAGCTCGTCGCCCACGTCACGCTCAAAGCCGTCAACTTCGCCATTATCATTGACGAAGTTATAGGGAGGGTACGCGCCCTCGGTTCCCATACGGATGGTTTGCGCCGATACGGCACTGGCCGCGAATGCGGCGGCAAGGGCGGCGGCCCCTGCGATTTTAACCAGATAGTTCATGGTCTTCTCCTTTGTTGGTTACGCTTCTTGGTTTCCTCACAACGTGCTGGCCAGAAAGGCGCGGCAGCGTTCTGATTTCGGGTTCCCGAACACGGCTTTTGGCGGGCCTTCTTCTTCGACACGCCCTTTGTGCAGGAAAATGGTTTTGGAACTGACTTCGCGGGCAAACCCCATTTCATGGGTGACAACGATCATGGTTTTACCGCTATCCGCCAGATGCCGGATGACGCGCAAAACCTCGCCCACCAGTTCCGGGTCAAGCGCCGAGGTTGGCTCGTCAAACAGCAGAACCTTGGGCTGCATGGCAAGCGCGCGGGCAATCGCCACGCGCTGTTGCTGGCCACCCGAAAGCTGGCTGGGGTAATTGTCACGCTTTTCGGCAATCCCGACCTCGTCCAGCACCTGCATGGCGCGATCCTCGGCCTCGGCCTTGTCTATACCAAGCACCTGAACCGGCCCCTCCATGACGTTTTGCAACACCGTCATATGGGACCACAGGTTGAAACTTTGAAAGACAAAGCCAAGCTGGCTGCGCAGGCGCTGGATTTGCTTGGCATCCGCCCCCAGCAGCTTGCCCCGGCGGTTCTTGCGCACGATCACCTCTTCACCATCCAGAACGATGCGCCCGGAATCCGGGGTTTCGAGGAAATTTATGCAGCGCAGAAAGGTGGATTTGCCCGAGCCGGAGGAGCCGATGATCGAGATCACATCGCCCTCGGCAGCGGTCATCGACACGCCTTTCAGAACCTCAAGGTCGCCAAAGCTCTTGTGGATGTCATCGGCAATCAGGGCAATCGGGCGATCAGACAATTGGCAGCAATCCTTTTATATGCGCAGGATCAGGGCCGTACAAATCAATGCCGTGCAGATCAGGCCCCCATCCGAACCTTGAACAGGCTGTTGCAGAAACAAATGCAAAGCAAGAAAAAAATCGCGATTTCGTGAGTTTCCCCAACGGCCTAGCCCGCCAATTCAGCAGAATCACCACCTGCGGCGCGCTGAACCATGCCAAACAGATCGCGCGGGTCATCCGGATCGGCCAGCATGTCCAGTTCTAGGTAAAGACCGGTATCGCCAAGCCGATCACGCACATAACGCAGGGCGGAAAAATCCTCGACCGCGAAGCCGACACTGTCAAACAGGGTGATCTGGCGCGCGTCTTTGCGGCCTTTGGTGGCCCCCGAAAATACCTGCCAAAGCTCGGTCACCGGATGATCCTGTGCGAGTTGCTGAATTTCACCCTCGACCCTTGTTTGCGGCGGAAACTCAACGAATATATCCGAGCGCAGCAGGATATCGCGGTGCAGCTCCGTCTTGCCGGGGCAATCGCCACCAATCGCGTTGATATGCACACCACTGCCGACCATATTATCGGTCAGGATGGTGGCAAGTTGCTTGTCGGCGGTGCAAGTGGTGATGATGTCGGCACCGGTGATTGCCGCCTCGGCGGTGGCGCAATCCACCACATCCAGCCCACTTCCTGCCAGATTGCGCGTGGCCTTTTTGGTGGCCACCGGATCTATATCAAAAAGCCGGACGCTGGTGATCCCGCAAATCGCCTTGAACGCCAGCGCCTGAAACTCGCATTGCGCGCCATTGCCAATAATCGCCATGGTTTGCGCGCCTTCAGGGGCCAGATGCCTGCCCACCAGCGCCGACATCGCCGCCGTGCGCAGAGCGGTCAGGATCGTCATTTCCGACAGCAATACCGGATAGCCGTTGGAAACATTCGCCAGCAGGCCAAATGCAGTCACGGTCTGCAGGCCGGCGCTGGTGTTCTTTGGGTGGCCGTTCACATATTTGAAACCATAAACCTCGCCATCGCTTGTGGGCATCAACTCGATCACACCTTCAGCGGAATGCGAGGCCACGCGCGGGGTTTTGTCAAACAGATCCCAGCGCAGGAAATCCTGTTCGATATAGGTGGCCAGATCGCTCAGGAAGGTTTCAATACCGATCAGATGGATCAACCTCATCATATGATCGACACTGACGAACGGCACCATGGCCAGCTTTGACGGGGTATTCGCCATCTCAAAATCTCCTTGTCGGACGGTCCAGAACCTTGCGGCCCAGAAGGCTGGCGGTCAGATCGACCATCAACTGCGCGGTGCGCCCGCGTTCATCCAGAAACGGGTTCAGCTCCACCAGATCAAGCGAGGTGACAAGATCGCTGTCACACAGAGTTTCCATGACCAGATGCGCCTCGCGGAACGTGGCACCACCCGGCACGGTGGTACCAACGGCGGGCGCGATATCAGGGTCAAGAAAATCCACGTCAAGGCTCACATGCAACAAGCCGTTGGCAGCGCGCACCCGCTCCAGAAACGCGCGCAGTGGCGCAACGATACCGTTTTCATCAATCGCGCGCATATCGTGAACCTCGATCCCCGATTTGGCGAGGCGACCGTTCTCTGCCGGATCAACCGAGCGGATGCCCATCATGCAGATATTTTCGGTTGGGACAGCCGATTTGAGGGCTGGGAAATGTGGGGAAAACCCGTCCATGCCGGTGAAGTAGGCCACGGGAACTCCGTGCAGATTGCCGCTGGCCGTTGTGTCCGGTGAATGCAAATCGGGGTGGGCATCAAGCCACAGTACAAACAGCGGGCGACCCACGTTATCAGCATGACGGGCAATGCCCGATACAGTGCCAGCCGCCAAGGAATGATCGCCGCCCATGAAAATCGGAAAGCCATTTGCGGCAAATGTTTCAGCCGCTTTCGTCAAAACCCGCGTCCAGCCGATCATCGCTTCTGGGTGTTTGGAACGGGCGAAAACACCGTCCGGCAAAGGGGCTATTTGCGGCACGACATCACCCTGATCGCTGACCTTGTGGCCAAGACTTTCCAGCATCGGTTGCAATCCGGCAGTGCGGTAAGATGCAGGCCCCATGAGGCAACCAGCCTGCGAAGCACCGGTCTCCACCGGCACACCAACAAGAATACAATGTTTCGACATATTTCCGGCTCCACACTCTGTTTCAGACACATTACTGATCGAAACGGGAGGTGATTACTCAGTATCTTGCTCAATTATTTTCTTTACTACCCAGATTGAGCGTATATTATTAGCAATATGGATAGTACAGATCAACGCCTCGTCACCGCCCTGCGTAAAGACGGACGCGCCAGCATTTCCACCCTTGCGGTTGACCTCGGGCTGACCCGCACCACAATTCGCACGCGCCTTGACCGCTTGCAATCCACGGGCGAGGTTCTTGGCTTCACCACCGTTTTGCGCAGCGACATTGCCCATGCCCCCGTGCGCGGCCTGATGATGATCGCCATTTCAGGGCGCGGAACCGAGCGGGTCATCCGCCAGCTTGACGCCATGCTGGCGGTCGAGGCCCTGCATACAACCAACGGCAAATGGGATCTCATTCTGGAACTCAGTGCGCAAAGCCTTGAGCAGCTCGATGGTATTTTGCGCCAAATCAGGCTGCTAGACGGGGTGGCGACCAGTGAAACAAACCTGCTGTTGGCCACGCGAAAAGCCGCTCGTGTGTCGCGTCAATAAGACCGCGCCAACCCCAGCACATGCTCGGCCAGATAGCTTAGGATCAGATTGGTCGAGATCGGCGCCACCTGATAGAGCCGGGTCTCGCGGAACTTGCGCTCCACGTCATATTCTTCGGCGAAACCAAATCCGCCATGGGTCTGCACGCAGGCTTCTGCCGCCTGCCAGCTTGCCTCGGCGGCCAGCATTTTGGCGATATTGGCCTCCTCGCCCGGATTTCCACCGGCCTCATAAAGCCGGATCGCCTCGGCCAGCATCAGCTCGGCCGCGCGCATCCGCGCGTAAGCCTTGGCAATCGGAAACTGCACCCCTTGATTTTGCCCGATCGCGCGCCCGAAAACCTGCCGCTCATTGGCATAATTCGTGGCCTTTTCGATGAACCACT
>JAADIC010000206.1 GCA_013151535.1 Alphaproteobacteria bacterium
AGCGCGATGTTGATGTCTGACAGCGGCATCCTATGGGTAATCAGCTTATCAACCGCAAACCGCCCCGCCTGATAGGCGGCGATAAATTTCGGGATGTCACGCGCCGGATTGCAAGACCCCATATAACTGCCGATGATCCGCTTGGCCGAGGTTACATGACCCGCGATATCCAGCCTAAACGGCGTGTCCGGGTTGACCAACCCGACGCTACAGACCCGCCCGCCGCGCCGCGCCGCATTGTAAGCGGTTTCAAATCCGGCCAAAACACCCGTGGCCTCGATCGTGCAATCAACGCCACCAGTTGTCAGATCAAGCACCGCCTCAGCGGCCTGATCCCCACCGTGAACCACATCCGTTGCGCCCAGAGATTTTGCCACCTCCAGCTTGCCGGCATCCACATCCACCGCGATGATGCGCGCCGCACCGGCCAGCTTTGCCCCCAGAATGGCGCTGGCCCCGACCCCGCCAATGCCGATAATTGCCACGCTTTCACCCGGCTGAACCGCACCCGTATTCAAAACCGTCCCCGCGCCGCACATCACCGCGCAGCCAAACAGGGCGGCAATCTCGGCCGGCAGATCGGACGCAACCTTAACCAGCGAGCGTTGCGACACCAGCGCCATTTCGGCAAAAGCCGACAGGCCCATATGGTGATGCATGGGCTTGCCCTCAAACACCAGCCGCGGCCCGCCCGACAGCAGCGCCCCGGCCCGATTGGCGGCCAGACCGGGAGCGCAGAGATGCACTTCCCCCGTCTGGCAACAGGGGCAGATCCCGCAAGCGGGCTGATAGACCAGAACCACCTGATCGCCGGGCGCAAAATCCGTGACCCCTGCCCCGATCTGCGCAACAATTCCGGCTGCCTCGTGGCCCGGCACAATCGGCATCGGCCAGGCCCGCACCCCGGTCACCACTGACAAATCCGAGCGGCACAGGCTGACAGCGGTGATGCGTACCAGAACCTCGCCCGCATGCGGGCCAGCCACCGTTACCGGCGCAAGCGTCAGAGGTTTACTTGTTGAAAAAGGCCGCTCTGTGGTGCAATCCGTCAAAACGGCGGCGTTGAATTCTATCATTGGCAAACCTTGTATAAGCCTTTGAATACTGGACCCAAACGACCCCAAGCGCAAACCTTGTGTGAAAACGGCGAACCCCCGCTTATGTGGTGGCAAAGTGGTGACAATCTTGTGTTTATCACCTATACTTGGTGCATATCGGCGCTAAAGACCGAAATAGAGCAGTTATTGAGGATATTCCCATGCAAAAATGGACCCGCCGCGCATTTGTCGTAGGCTCCGCGTCGACCCTTGCCGCCTGTGGCAACGGTATTGGCAACAGCCGTGGCGCGAAAATCGATTATCGCACCGAACTGGCCCTGAACCAGATGTATGACGAATTGCCGGGCACCCGCGATCTGGCGGATCGGGCGGCAGGCATGCTGGTGATGCCGACCATCACCAAGGCTGGTTTCGGCTTTGGCGCAGCTTACGGTGAAGGCGCTTTGCTGATCGGTGGTGCGCCGGTGGATTATTACTCCATCGCGCAGGGCACATACGGCTTTCAGATCGGTTTGCAGCAATATGCCCATACGCTGTTTTTCATGAACCAGAATTCGCTGAGCGAGTTTCGCCAGGCCAATGGCTGGCAGATCGGGGCGGACGCGGAATATGTGTTCAAGAATTCCGGTGACAATGTCGGGATCGACACCACCGAGCTGCGTTCACCGGTTGTGGCAGCGATCTTCGGGCGCGCCGGTTTAAGCGTTGGGGCGACGCTTGAGGGCACAAAATATTCGCGGATCATTCGGTAGAGTTGCGGGTCACGGAATAATTTTATCGAAAATCATTCCACTGAAAATTTTTCGGTAAAAATTTTCCTGGCTGACTATTTCAACCGTCGGATCAAACTCGAGGTATCCCAGCGCGCGCCGCCCATTTTCTGTATGTCCTTATAGAACTGGTCAACCAGCGCCGTGACCGGCAGGCTGGCACCGTTATTATCCGCCTCGTCCAGACAAATCCCCAGATCCTTGCGCATCCAGTCAACCGCGAAACCGTGTTCAAACTCGTCCGCCAGCATGGTTTCATAGCGGTTGCACATCTGCCATGACCCCGCAGCGCCATGCGCGATCACATCAATCACCGCTTGGCCGTCAAGCCCGGCTTTCTGGGCGAAATGCAGGCCCTCGCTTAACCCCTGAACCAACCCGGCGATACAGATCTGGTTAACCATCTTGGTCAATTGGCCAGCCCCGCTTGGCCCCAGCAAGGCGCAGGCCTTGGCGTAAACGTCAATCACCGGCTTGGCACGCGCATAGGCCGCCGGGTCGCCACCGCACATGACGCCAAGCGCGCCGTTTTCGGCCCCGGCTTGGCCACCAGACACGGGTGCATCAACAAAAGAAAACCCGCGCTCTGTGGCAACTGCCGACAATTCCCGCGTCACTTCAGCCGAGACCGTGGTGTGATCCACATAAACGCAATCGCCCGTGATCCCGGCGAACGCACCATCGTCACCAAGCGTCACGGCGCGCAGATCATCGTCATTTCCCACGCAGGAAAACACGAATTCACAGCCTTTGGCCGCTTCTTTCGGGGTATCAGCCGCCTTGCCACCGTATTTCTTAACCCAAGCCAACGCCTTGGCCCCGCTCCGGTTGTAAACCGTCACATCATGCCCCGCCGCCGCCAGATGCCCGGCCATGGGGAAGCCCATAACGCCCAAGCCGATAAATGCCAGTTTTGCCATGCTCAAAGCCTCCTAATGGTTTGTTATCCTTTTCATGGCCTGCTAAATAGCGCGGGTCAACAACGGATCACCAAACTATGGCACGAGTATTTCGCTGGCTGTTGCGCCTGTTTGTCGGGCTGTCTGTGCTGTCGCTTGCGGCGATGGCGCTGGCCTATTATCTGGCGTCCGGGTCCCTGCCGGATTACAACCGCGACTATACGGTTACGGGCCTGAAAACACCGGTCGAGATCGTGCGCGACAACAATAACGTGCCGCATATTTTCAGCGATCAGGACAGCGGCACCTATTTCGGCCTTGGCTTCGCCCATGCCCAGGATCGGCTGTGGCAGATGACCATGCTGCGCCGCACTGCCCAGGGGCGTTTAAGCGAGGTTTTTGGTGCGCGTACGCTTGAGATTGACGATTATATCCGCCGTCTTGATCTTTACACCCTGTCCGAGGTGTCGTTTCAGTATCAGGGCGGCGCGGCGCAGGCCGCACTTGAGGCTTACGCCGCAGGCGTCAATGCGTGGATTGAAACCGTCCGGACCGAGGCTCTGGGCCGTGGTGCGCCGGAGTTTTTCATGTTCGGGGCGAAAATCCAGCCGTGGCGACCGGCGGATTCACTGGCCATATTGCGCCTGATGGCCCTGCGCGGCAGCAGCCAGATGGCGGCCGAGATTTTGCGCGCACGCACCTCGCTGACCCTTGGTGATAATCAGGATCGCCTGCTTGATATCCTGCCCGATGCACCGGGGCCGGGTTCAGCCGCGCTGCCCGCTTATGGCTTTCTTTTCAAAGGCTTGCCGCAAGTTCTTACAGCGTCTTTGCCACGCGATCCGCTTGATCCGGTGCCGGCGTTTTCCTTTGCAGGGGCCTCGAACGCCTGGGCCGCTGCGCCCTCACGCTCGACCTCGCAAAGCACGTTATTGGCCAATGATCCGCATCTGGCGTTCAGTGCGCCGTCAATCTGGATGCTGGCACGCCTGCAACTGGCTTCGGGCGATGTGATCGGTGGCACCATTCCGGGTATGCCGCTGGTGCTGGCCGGGCGCTCGGATCAATTGGGCTGGGGCATCACCGCGTCTTATCTGGACGATCAGGATCTGCGCATCGAGAAGGTGAACCCTGATAACCCGGATGAATACCTGACGCCGGATGGCTATAAGCCGTTCATCACCCGCGAGATCACTATCAAGGTCAAGGATGCCCCACCCGTGCGCCGCCTTCTGCGCTGGACAGAAAACGGCCCGGTTCTGCCCGCCGCGCGCTATGATATCGGCGCGGTTACACCGGCGGGGCATGTGGCCAGCCTGAGTTGGACGGCGCTTGTGGCCGATGACCGCTCCATGACCGCCGCTTTGCGGCTGATGGGGGCGGGCAACGTCTATGACGCGATTGAAGCGGTTCGCGATTACACCGCGCCCTCGCAAAACCTGATATTGGCCGACAAGACCAACATCGCCTTTCAGATGATCGGCAAGATGCCGGATCGGGCGCTGGGCAATCAGGGGCAAGGGCGCATCCCGTCGCAAGGCTGGTTGGCTGAGAACCGTTGGGCTGGCACCCTGCCTTATGAAAATAACCCGCGCATTGTGAACCCAAGCAGCGGTTTGCTGGCCAACACCAACAACAAAACCGTTGATCGGCCCTTTCCCAATCACGTCACCTATGACTGGGGCGACAGTCAGCGGATCGAGCGCTTGCAAAAGCTGATGGGCAGCCGCGAAGTCCATACCAGCGCCAGTTTCATCGAGGCCCAGCTTGACGAGGTGTCGTTTTCCGCCCGCGCTTTGCTGCCGTTGATTGCGCGGGATTTATGGTTCGAGCTGGACTCGCCACGGCCCGACAGTCCTGAAAGCCTGCGCAAGACCGCGCTTGATCTGCTGGCGGCGTGGAACGGTGAAATGAACGAACATATGCCCGAGCCGCTGATCTATGCAGCATGGATGCGCGCCTTGCAACAGCGCCTGATACAGGACGAACTTGGGCCGCTGGCGCGCGATTTCACCACCCCCGAACCGGTATTTCTGGAGCGGGTTTTTCGCGATGTGAACAATGCGTCGGAGTGGTGCGATGTCGTGCAATCAAGCACCATCGAGACCTGCACCGAGATCGCCCGCGTTGCCCTTGATACGGCACTTGCCGGATTGCTCAAAACCTATGGGCCACGGGTGGAAAGCTGGCGCTGGGGGGATGCGCATCAGGCCATGCAGGACAATGCCGCACTTGGCGATATTCCGCTTTTGTCGTGGCTGGTGAA
>JAADIC010000347.1 GCA_013151535.1 Alphaproteobacteria bacterium
GGATCAGGTGCAGGCCGGTGTCACCTATCTGGCGGGTGAATTTGGCGGGCAGGAAATCTGCTCGATGTATATCCCGTCGGGATTTGGGGTTGAAATCGGCGACAGCACGAAAGATATCGCTAAGTCCCTGGGCCTGACCTTCGCCGGTGAAACCACCCACAAGCCGGATGAGCTTGATTTTGTCGGCTCTCTGTCCAAGCTCAAGGCTGCCGGTTGTGACGTCATCACCCTTGGTCTGACCGTCAAACAGGGCATCACCGCCGTTGGTACCGCCAAGAAACTGGGCTGGACCGATGTCAAGTTCCTGAACACCTCGGCCGGGTTCCTTGGCCTTGTGGCGGCCATTCCGGGTGGCGTGACCGAGGGGCTTTATGCCGCTTCCGGTTGGGTTGATCTGGGCTCGCGCGCAACCGAAGAAGCGCCCGCCAAGTTCATCGCCGCCTATAAGGCGAAATACGACAAGCCCGCCAGCGGTTTTGCCATGCTGGGTTATTCGGCTGCCGAAACATTCGTGCGCGCGCTCGAAGCGGCAGGCCCTGACCTTACCGAAGAAAGTTTCATCGCCGGTATGGAATCGCTCAACTATTTTGATGCGCTGACAGACAGCCAGATCACCTATGGCCCGGGTGATCACCGGGGTGCCGATGACATCGTGATCTCGGTCGTCAAAGACGGTGCATGGTCGGTTGTTTCGCGTAAATAACCAACGGTTATTGATATTGGGCAGGGCGTTTTAACAAGCGCCCTGCCCTTTTTTGTGAAAGGGCCGAAATGAGCATCACCGAAATTCATGTGGAACGCGGCAATATCCGCAACATCAAAGCCCACACAGGCGACGCGCAGCCGCTTGCCGATGGCGCCGCCCGATTGCAGATCGAAGGCTTTGCGCTGACGGCGAACAATGTCACCTACGCCGCCACCGGCGAGGTGATCGGCTATTGGAAGTTCTTTCCGACAGATGATCCCGCCACCGGCATCGTGCCGGTCTGGGGCTTTGCCCGCGTGATCGAAAGCCGTTCAGCGCATCTTGAAGTGGGCCAACGGCTTTACGGCTTTTTCCCCATGGCCAGCCATCTTGACATCACGCCCGAGCCACGCGGCGCGAACGTGGTGATTGACGCCGCCCCGCATCGCCGCGACCTGCCGCCAGTTTATAACGCCTACACGCGCGCCGGTGCCAGCGACGCCGCTGACGACGCCCTTAAATCCATATTCTACCCGCTTTTGCTAACCTCTTACCTGCTGTTCGATTTCCTGAAAGACAACGACTGGTTCAAGGCCGAACAAATCATCATCTCCAGCGCTTCGTCCAAAACCGGGCTCGGCCTGTGCAAATATCTGGCCGAAGCCCGCCCGGATGGCCCGCGCGTGATCGGCCTGACCTCAAAGGGCAATCGCGCCTTTGTTCAGGGGTTGGACGCCTGCGATCAAATCGCCACTTACGGCGCGTTTGAGCAGGAGATCGCGCAAATCCCCAGCGTCTATGTCGACATGGCGGGCAATGCCGATATACGCGGACGTTTGCACCATCACCTTGGCGAAAACATGCTGCATTCCGCCGCCGTTGGCACCAGCCATTGGGACAAGTTTGAACCCACAGGTGATCTGCCCGGCGCACGGCCCCGGTTTTTCTTTGCCCCCTCGCAGGTTGAAAAACGCCGCGCCGACTGGGGGCCGGGACAGATCGAAAAACGCCTTGAAGGCGCATGGCGACGGGTGGCGCAAGACAGCCTCGACTGGATGAAAATCGAGATCAGTCAGGGGCTATCGTCGGCCATCCCGATCTACACCGAGATCGCAAACGGCAAAACCACACCCGACACCGGGCATTACATAGAACTTTAACGCCGCTTGAACAAACCATAGATACCTGATCGAACAATGTTCTGCGGTTCCCCGGGGGCGTTGATTTGGAACTTTCTGGTTCCCACACCTTTGCATCCTGCCCAGCCAGCGTGCATAACACGCCAAACGAGGAGAGCGCACCCATGTCCACCAACAGCTTTGGCCGTCTGTTCACAATCACCACCTGGGGCGAAAGCCATGGGCCCGCGCTTGGCGCGACTGTCGATGGTTGCCCACCCAATGTGCCGCTTGAAGCGGCGATGCTCCAGCACTGGCTGGACAAACGCAAGCCGGGGCAGAACAAGTTCACCACCCAACGGCAAGAGGCCGATCAGGTGGAAATTCTGTCGGGTGTGTTTGAGGGCAAAACCACCGGCACACCAATCCAGTTGATGATCCGCAACACCGATCAGCGCAGCAAGGATTATTCCGACATCTCGGAAAAATTCCGCCCGGGCCATGCGGATATCACCTATTGGCAGAAATACGGCATCCGTGATTATCGCGGCGGCGGGCGATCCTCGGCACGCGAAACTGCGGCGCGGGTGGCGGCTGGTGGGGTTGCGCGCGAGGTTTTGCGCGCTCTGCTGCCCGAGCTGAAGATCACCGGTTACATGGTGCAGATGGGCCATGATGTGATCGACCGCGCGACGATGGACATGACCGAAATCGAGGCCAACCCGTTCTGGACACCCGACGCCGCCGCCGCCAAACGCTGGGAAGCCCAACTGGGTGAACTGCGCAAATCCGGCAACTCGGTCGGCGCGGTGGTCGAGGTGGTTGCCTCTGGTATGCAGGCAGGGCTTGGCGCACCGGTTTACGGCAAGCTCGACACGGATATCGCCACCGCCATGATGTCGATCAACGCGGTCAAGGGCGTGGAAATCGGCGCGGGCATGGGCGCGGCGACGCTGACCGGCGAGGAAAATGCCGACGAAATCAGCATGGGGCCGGAGGGGCCGATCTACAGCTCCAACCACGCGGGCGGCATATTGGGCGGCATTTCAACCGGTCAGAATGTGATCTGCCGCTTTGCCGTCAAGCCGACCAGTTCAATCCTGAAACCCCGCGCCACGATCACCAAATCGGGCGAGAATACCGAGATCATCACCAAAGGCCGCCACGACCCCTGCGTCGGCATCCGCGCGGTGCCGGTGGGGGAAGCAATGCTGGCCTGCGTGCTGCTTGACCACGTCTTGCTGCATCGCGGGCAGGTCGGGGAAAATCAGGGGCGGATCGGTTAAGCCGCTAGGGCCTCGTCCAGAGATCTCTACATGGTTGCAGTCCGATCAGCGGGGCCCTGTCTGATGATTGGAGATGAGGGACGCGCCCGATCCTGGGTGGGCGATACTTCGTCCGTGACTTGGAAAAACCGGCGTAACCTCCTGAAACATAGTTGATTTACGCGTCATTGCAAAGCGCCCTTGGGTTTGAAAGCCCGACCGGGAACTTGGGGCTCGTCCGCTGGTTTTGCACCAGCCTGAACAGGTGCATGGGGCTCCGCTTTGGCGGCGGTTGACCCCGCAGGACAAGGACAGACCTTTTGACCATAGCCAAATCTTCATCGGCGTCGATGTCGCCAAAAGCTGGATCGATGTTTTCGATCCACGCCCCAATACCCACCAGCGCCTGCGCGCCGCAGCGTTGCCTTCAGCCGGGTCAATCCGCGCCACGCCCGCGAGTTTTCCCGCGCCACCGGCACGCTGGCCAAGACCGACCGGGTGGACGCCGAACTTCTGGCGTGGATGGGGGCGGCCCTGCGCCGGCGGTAACCTTCTTGCCCTCGCCATCGTGCCAAAGACTTGGCGATTTTATGGCGCGCAAACAAGACCTTACCCAGTGCATCGGGCGTTGTTGCATGGAACCGGCCTAGAATCAGGGGATTCCCATTTGCACTGGGAAGTGATTCATCACTTTGGATGGTCCAGAGAACACGAACCGGCCCGCCATCCGCCATCCCGAAGCGCGCTACCGTGTGAGCAACTGGCCCGCATACAACCGGGCTCTGGTTGCGCGGGGGTCGGTGACGATGTGGCTCTCTGATGATGTGGTGGAGGGCTGGCGGGCGCTCGGCGGCAAGGGGTGTGTCTATAGTGATGCGCTGCCCGGCAGGTGATTGTTTTGCAATCACTGAGAGGGCGGCGATCCTCTGTGGCCTCAGCCTCAGGGCGGTGTTCAACCTGACGCTGCGCCAAACGCAGGGGTTCCTGATGAGTCTGGCGCAGCGGCTTCTACCGGGTCTGCCGGTGCCGCATTATTCCACGCTGTGCCGTCGTGCGGCAGGGCTGGAGATACCGGCTCCCACCCGTTCGCCGGGCCCGGTGCATCTGGTGGTGGACGAGGCCTGCTGTCCCACAAGCTGACCGAAAGCAACGTGCATGACGCGCCGGTCCTGCCAGACCTTCTGGAGCAGATCGAAGGGCCGCTTGAACAGGTCTCGGCGGACAAAGCATACGACCGCTATGCCTGCCACCGGGCGATCCTTGGCAAGGGGGTCAACCCCGCCATCCCGCCACGCAAGGGGGCGGCGATACATCCCCGGCCGGCGTTAAAGACCCGCCACCGACCCGTGGCGCAATCGTGAAGCGGATCATCGAGATCGGCTCAAGGGCCTGGAAGATCGAGGCCAACTATCACCGGAGAAGCCTCCGCCGAGACCGCCCCTCTCGATGATGCAAGCATCGCCTGCCGGGTAATACATGTGCCGCGTCAAAACAGTATTCACCCCACCGCTCAGATCCCGCACCCTGCCAAACCAGAAAACCGAAGCCGCCGTCACCGTCACCGTCATCTGCTTCAACCAATTCACCGCCCTTAGCATGCCGATGAGCGTGAAACTCAGCTGAATGACCTGGGAAAAGGGGGAGACTATTCGAGGGGCGTTCTATGCAACAATGCCAGTGCATCGTGCAGGAACGAAACCGGCTCTTGCAAACTCGCGACCCTTGGATATCCGCACAGATCAGCGCCCATGTTGCGGCCCTGCGACGCCAGATGAAGGCGCTGGAACAGCAGATCGCACAGCTTGTAAACACCGATCGTGAGCTGGCCGCGCTGGCCGCGTGTCTGCGTGCTGCCCCGGGGATTGGCCCCCACATTGCCGCGGTTCTGATGGCTTGGCTGCCCGAGTTGGGCCAGCTTAACAGGCGACGGATCGCAGCCCTGGCCGCGTCCCCGCACGACCCCGGCTTCGCCGCGTTCCACCAAAGGCTGGAGGCAGCCGGAAAGTCCAAGAAAACCGCCATCCTCGCGGTCGCCCGCAAAATCCTGGCCGTCCTCAACCCAAAGCTGCGAGACGGAACAGACTTCAACGCACCCGCCCGAAAACAACACAGTTGCGCCCGGCGGGAGGGCCCCCTTTCGTGGTTTGCAAGCAAGCCCCTGCCGGGCAGCGGGGCGCGGCTTTCAGCCGGTCCCGAGGGTTTTGAGAGGGCAGCTCCAGGCGCGGTTAATAATGAAGCGAAATTCAAATCCACCACATTAGAGAATAGCCGCCACGCAGGCGGTGAAATCCTCGCCGCGTTTTTCGAAGTCGGGGTATTGATCGAAACTTGCGGCGGCGGGGGCCAGCAGGATTGTGTCGCCCGCCTCGGCCTCGGCGGCCGCGCGCGCCACCGCTTTGTCCATGGTTCGGCAAATCTCGTAGGGTGTGTCGCCCAGTTGCTGCGCGAACTCCTCGGCTGAATGGCCGATCAGGTAGGCTTTGGCGACATGGCCCAGATGCGGGGCCAGTGCCGAAATACCACCCTCTTTGCCCTGACCACCGGCGATCCAGCGCACCCGTTTGAAGGCTTGCAGGGCTTTGGCCGCCGCATCCACATTAGTGGCTTTGCTGTCATTGACAAAGGTCACGCCATCCCTGACGCCCAGAACCTGCGAGCGATGCGCGAGACCGGCGAAGGTTTTCAGGCTAGCCTCGATCATCCGTGGGGCAAGGCCAATGCTGCGGCACACCGCATAGGCGGCGCAGGCGTTTTGATGGTTATGCGCCCCGGGCAGCCCGGCGATCTGGCGCAGATCAATCGAGGCCATTTGTTTGGCGCGCCGCCATTCAGTCAAGAAGCCTTTGCGGGCAAAAACCGACCAATCCCCACCCGACAGCTTGCGCATGGCGGAAATGCGGATCACCGGCTCACCGCCATCGGCTTTTTCACGCATCTGGTTGGCCAGATATTGCCCCTCGACCTCGTCCACCCCGATGATCGAACGATCCGGCCCACCTTCGGCAAACAGCCGCCGCTTGGCGGCGAAATAGCCGCCTAGCCCGCCATGGCGATCAAGGTGATCGGGCGTGAGGTTCAAAAATACGCCAATATCAGGCGCCAGCGCGCGGGCCAGTTCGATCTGGTACGAGGACAGTTCCAGCACCACAACCTCGCCCTCGCGCGCCGGGTCTATATCCAGCACCCCACGGCCAATATTGCCCGCCAGTTGCACATTTCGCCCCTGATCGGACAGGATGTGGGCGATCAGGGCCGAGGTGGTGGATTTGCCGTTGGAGCCCGTCACCGCGACGACGCGCGGCATCACCTCGAAATTGTCCCAGTCCTGTGTGGCGTAGGAGCGGAAGAACAGGCCGATATCATTATCCACCGCAACACCATGTTCCCACGCGGCGCGGATGATCGGGTTGGGTTCGGGGTAAAGATGTGGAACTCCGGGGGAGACGATCAGGGTGACAATGCCGTCCCACGCGCCGTGACGGTTAAGGTCGCGCAGCGTCAGCCCTTCACTTTCGGCGTGATCGCGGGCTTGGGCGCTGTCGTCCCAGCACAAAACCTCGGCCCCACCCGCCTCAAGCGCAATCGCCGCTGACAGGCCGGATCGGCCAAGCCCAAGCACCGCCACTTTGTGGTCGTCATATCCGCGTACTGGTATCATTTTTGCTCCCGTTAAAATCGCCGCGACGCTAGCCCAAAGCCAAAGGGATTGCCAGAGCCTCAGCCGCCCGCAGCCGCGCGCATGGCGGCAAGGGAATTGCGGGCATTCACCGTGTCCGGATGCGCCGCCCCCAAGGCGGTTTTCCATATGGCCAAAGCCTGTTCCATCAGCGGCAAAGCCTCTTCAAAACGTTTCATATAGTAATACAAAATTGCGAGGTTGTTGAGGCTGGTGGCATAAGCGGGATGGGTCTTGCCCAGCGATTGCGCGGTGATCTCCATGTCCTCGCGATACAGCGGCTCGGCCTCGTCATACCGTCCGGTGGTCTCCAGCAATCCAGCGAGGTTGTTGAGGCTTGTGGCATAATCGGGATGGGTCTTGCCCAGCGTTTGCGCGGTGATCTCCATGTCCTCGCGATACAGCGGTTCGGCCTCTTCATACCGTCCGGTGGCCCGCAGCAATCCAGCGAGGTTGTTGAGGCTTGTGGCATAAGCGGGATGGGTTTTGCCCAGCGATTGCGCGGTGATCTCCAACGCCTCGCGATAAAGCGGCTCGGCCTCGTCGTGCCGTCCGGTGGCCTGCAGCAATGCGGCGAGGTTGTTGAGGCTGGTGGCATAATCGGGGTGGGTCTTGCCTGGCGTCTGCGCGCGTATCTCCAACGCCTCGCGATACAGCGGCTCGGCCTCGTCATAGCGTTCGGTGGTCTGCAGCAATGCGGCGAGGTTGTTGAGGCTGGCGGCATAAGCGGGATGAGACTTGCCCAGCGATTGCGCAGTGATCTCCAATGCCTCGCGAAAAAGCGGTTCGGCCTCTTCATACCGTCCGGTGGCCTGCAGCAATCTGGCGAGGTTGTTGAGGCGGATGGCATAAGCGGGATGGGTCTTGCCCAGCGTTTGCGTGGTAATCTCCATGTCCTCGCGAAAAAGCGGTTCGGCTTCGTCATAGCGTCCGGTGGCCTTGAGCGTGAGCGCATGATTATTCAACGCCACGCCAAGCGCCAGATTATCATTCCCCTGTCGGGCCAGTTTAAGCGCATCCTGCCCGTATCGCAAAGCCGTCGGATAATCCCCGGCCCGCCAAGCAAATTCACGCGCTTTCAGAAAGTTGCCAAGCGCGCCATCCAGCCCTGCTGCGCGGGCGTAATGGGTGGCGGCATCGGCCCAGCGTATTTCGGCCTCGGCGATTTCACCACGGCCAAAGGCGGCGCGGGCAGCCTCGGCCACTTCCAGTTTGCGACGCTCCTCGATCTCAGCAAACAGCGCATCTGCGATTGAATAATCACCCCGCTCAAGCGCCACACGCGCCTCGGCAATCTTGTCGCCGCCGATGTCGTTGCCGGAACGTTCCAGCAGGTCTTCAAGGTTTTTGATGGTCGTACGGGCTTCGTCTAACGCAGAATGCGGATCACGCAGCTTGTCTTTCAATGCACCAATTTCTGCAAGCAGCCGGTTTTTCTCGTCACCATGTGCCTCAGCGGCGTGTTCAACCCGTGTAGCAATCCTCGCCTCAATCGCCTCTTCAAGCAGTTTTTCAGTGAGGGGGGACGATCCGTTTGGCAAGACGGTATCGGTTTTGCGCGCCTGATTACGCGCCATGAGCATCTTGGGCAGAAAGCTGAGCAAAGCCCAGACGCCGCCAAGCACGGCGATCAGAGTTACAGCAACAGTCGCAATCGCCGTGGTTCGGTCACGATTCTCAGCGTCACCGAAGAAATCCCAAATGGTAAATCCGATGTCAGCGACCCAATTCCAAAACTCCTGCATGACACCCCACTATTACCCACCCCTATTAACCACCTTTCCCTTAAAAGTTGCAAGGCATGGGCGGGCTGATTCAATGTCGTACTGAGGACCCTCTGAACAATGCCCCTCTCCCTAACCCTCTCCCAAGGGAGGGGGGATTTGTTGCGCTTGCGTCTTTCGTCCCCCCTCCGCCTCGGAGGGGGTCAGGGGGAGGCCACTTACCTGATTTTCAACGTCGCCAGCCCAATCAACGCCAGTATTAACGAGATGATCCAGAACCGGATCACGATCTGCGGTTCGGACCAGCCGCGTTTTTCGTAATGGTGGTGGATCGGGGCCATCAGGAACACCCGCTTGCCGGTTTTCTTGAAATAAAGCACCTGAATGATAACCGACATTGCCTCGACCACGAACAGCCCGCCGACGATGGCCAAAACGATCTCGTGCTTGGTGGCCACAGCGATTGCGCCGAGTGCGCCGCCAAGGGCCAGTGATCCCGTATCGCCCATAAACACCGCAGCAGGCGGCGCGTTGTACCACAGAAAACCCAGCCCGCCGCCGATCAGGGCGGCGCTGAAGATCAGCAGCTCCCCCGTGCCGGGCACATAATGCACCTCGAGATATTCGGTCACATCCACCCGCCC
>JAADIC010000088.1:0-1149 GCA_013151535.1 Alphaproteobacteria bacterium
CCGCCACTTGCGAGGTTTGTGCCAATGGCACCGAAATCGCCCCAATCCAATACGAGATTTGCCATTATTTTACGCTCCTGAACATGACGTTCTTACTTGTGAATACAAAGGCGCCTGTCCGCGCGCATGAATGAAGGTTGATCTGTTTCATTTGGCTGCACTTTCGGCTGCGGCCCGCTCGGCCTTTACGGCTGCAGGGACATAAACAGATGAGATCAAAGAGAGGTGAAGAATGACAAGCGCCACCAGGGCCATGGTTGTGGCGAAGGTCAGTTCAAGCGGCCCAAGGCCAATCGCTGCCAAGACCGACAGCATTGCGATCACGCAAAGCGTCAAAAGACCGAAGTTGAACAGAAAGCGCACGCCCAATGCACGGGTGTTACGAAGTATCACGGCACTCACCAAACCTGTATCTTCAAGACACAGTCCTCGTGTGCGGCCGCCCCCCCCATGACCTGGTAATTTTGCCCATCCAGTTGGGCGCTGATTAAGGCAACATTAATGAATATGGTTCGGTAAAGATAGGGAAAAATGTCCGAAAAGTGACGAGGTCTTGCCGGATATAGGGCAGATAAGCGTTTGGAAACAGGTGGATAGGGTTAATGACTTGCTGCGATTGTTTCGAAAACAAGATCAATCAGCGGTCGCTGATGTTGGGCTGAACCAGTCGAATAATTCGGGTTTCAGACAGCAATGCAAGGGAAATGCCATCACCATGCTGCGGTGATATTCGGCAAATCTCGCGGGCGTGGCAAAACCCGTTTCAGGCGCATTGTTTCGCCTGTGGCATCATTTGCGACAATGGCCAACCAAAATGCCACAAGGGAATATTTGTGCGCAAATTGAGACAAATTAAGACAAAACCCGGCCATTTCCGGCGCAATCTGCGTGCGGACCGGCCCTGTTTGACCGAATTGTGAGGCAGAAATTCGAATCAACCAAACGAGGATCAGGCGTGGCGTATTGTTTGCACGGCACAGTCGGGTCTGCTCCACACCTGTTGTGCGAATGTGATTGTGCGGGGAAAGAAAATCTTTCCCGAAAGATTTTCAGCGGGAATAATTTTCGAAAAAATTATTCGCTCGACCAGGGCCTGTTGAGTGGGCCTGATATTGCGGACGAGGCTAGAACTTAACGATCACATCCGGC
>JAADIC010000088.1:1160-6097 GCA_013151535.1 Alphaproteobacteria bacterium
AGGTCGCGCACCTCTTGCCTTGCGGCGATATTTGACAGGTTCAACCCGCCAATACGGGCATCGCGCATATCCAGCAGCGTCAAGCCATTGGGGAACATTTCGCGGAAAATCACCCGTTCGGAAAAGCCAGATGCCACACGAAAGCCGATGCGCTTGGACAGCTCATCCAGCGCGTTGCCGACCTTGCGTTTGTTGTGCATCTTCTGGGTGCCAAGCCGGTTGCGGATCACCACCCAGTCGATGGGTTGCAATCCGGCCTGCGCGCGCAACTGCCGCGCATTCCAGACCATCTCGGAATAAACCGAGGGGCCGGTCACGTGCTCGGTTTCCGGGTCAATCCGTGCCAACAGGTCAAAATCGACAAAACTGTCATTCAGTGGCGTAACCAGGGTGTCGGCCAGAGAATGGGCCACTTCGGACAGGCGGGTGTGGCTGCCGGGGCAATCGACAACGACAAAATCATTTTCAGCCTCCAGACTGGCCACAGCCTCGGAAATTCGCCGGTCATTGACGTTTTCGCCCGGCGCCAGCTTGGCCTGCCCGATATTGGGCAAACGCCCCAGCGTCGGCATTGGCAGCGGGATTTCCTTGCGACGGATGAACTCGGCACGGTTTTCGAGATAGCGCGAGAAACTGCGCTGTCTTGTATCCAGATCCAGCGCGCCAACCCTATAGCCCAGCCGCACCAGCGCCGTGGCGATGTGCATACAGGTGGTGGATTTGCCCGAACCGCCTTTTTCATTTCCCACAATTATGATGTGCGACACGTCGGTTTGCCCCTTGGAAACGAAAAAGCGCGCCCAATATGGGCACGCTTTGATTACTAAACAATAAACCCGAGAGAGGGAAGATTGTTTCCGGTGTGGAAATTAAAATCCCAGACCTTCGTATTTCTTTTTGAACTTTGACACACGACCGCCAGTGTCCATCAGGCGGGTGTTGCCGCCGGTCCAGGCGGGGTGAACCGTGGGGTCGATGTCCAACACCAGCGTGTCGCCAGCCGCTCCGTAGGTCGAGCGCATTTTGATGATTGTACCGTCGGTCATTTTGACGTCGATCAGGTGGTATTCGGGATGGATATCTTTTTTCATGGTCCCGCTCCTTACGCTTGGGTTTTGGGTTTATAGTTGGTTTTTTCGGCGATCCGTGCCGATTTCCCGCGACGGGTGCGCAGGTAATACAATTTGGCGCGCCGTACACGGCCACGACGGATCACAGCGATTTCGGCGATGTTCTGGGAATGCAGCGGAAACACACGCTCCACGCCTTCACCAAAGGATATCTTGCGCACGGTGAAGGACGCGGCAATGCCGGACCCACCCTGGCGCGCAATGCAGACACCCTCGTAATTCTGCACACGGCTACGCGTGCCCTCGGTCACTTTATAGCCAACGCGAATGGTGTCACCGGCTTTGAAATCGGGAATGTCGTTGCCAAGGGCCGCGACCTGTTCAGCTTCAAGCTGTTCGATCATGTTCATTTCAGTCGTCCTTTTGCCCGCTGTTGTTCAGCGAAGTTTGATGCGGCCTCATTGCTCTTGGTCTCAAACCGGGTCCCTGCATATGCAAGCCCGCCAGAGGTCAGGTCGGCGTTCCTTAGTCTATTGCCTGATCGGTCCATTAAGTAGCCGCTCAAGTGAAGAAAGAGAATCCTCCACGCGCAAACGACTCGGGGTTTGACCAAGCACGCGCCCGTATAGGGCGGGTTGGGGGATGGTGCAAGGGGGCGTAGCTGGCGAGACTAGAAGAAAATGCTCTGCGTTTTACCGGAGTTCTATTTTGCGTGAAGGTTCAGGAACCGCCGCGTTGCGTCAATGTAATCCGGCCAAACCGGATCCTTGTCAAACAACACTGAATTGGGTGAATCCAGCACCAGCAATTCGGAGTTTTCAATTCCGGCGGCCAGCTTTCGGGCTTCGGAAATGGGATGCACAGCGTCTCTGCTGGAGTGGATAACAAGCGTCGGTGCTTTTACTTTCGGTAAAATAGCAGATATAGAAAGTTTGTTGGTGGCACGCCGAACCCTAAGTGCATTCTTGGCATTGGCGGACTGGTTGAAAAACACCATAGTTTCACGAAGCTGCGCGCGGGACATCGTCGGCAGGTAGACAGAACCAAACGCCTCCATAAACGGGGAATCCGGCACGCCCCAACCTTCGCGGATCAGGACTTCGATCGGCTCGTGATCGGGATCATAATTGGCGCCCTTGCGAACGGAACGGCCATCAACAAATCCCCCTTGCAGAACGAGACAATTCACTCGTTCGGGATATTGGGCGGCGAAATGAATAGCGCGCAGAACACCCCCTGAACGGGCAACGATGGCAAACCGGTCAAGCCCTGCCGCATCGGCAACGAATTTCTGCTCGTCTGACCACATCGTCGCGTCGTCATCCGGCATATCCCAGTCAGACAAGCCACATCCACGCTGGTCAAAACGAATGACACGGTTCTGAGGAAAACTGTGTATGAGCTCTCGAATATCCGTCACTTTCAAATCAATTTCCAAATGGGAAGGAAAGAAGCTGGAGATTAAAACGGGCGGGCCTTCACCTGTTTCAGCCCAAGCAATCTGGCCGCCATCCGGGGCGGTTGTAAACCGGATTTTTGCGTGTAGCGGGATGTCCGAGGCCGCCGTTTCTGGCGTATCGTCAACGGGTGGTATTTCTTCTTCCACCTTCAATTTTGCCACAAACTGCAACCCGCGTCGGGCTATGGTACGAATGACGGCTTGCCGCTTACCGTCATCTCCAACAGCCTTGCGGGTTGCCGAAATGCGCGCGCTGATGGCTGATTCCGAGACGACGCGCCCCTGCCAGATCCTGTCGACCAGCATATCCCGATCAACCAGATTGCCCGCGTTCTCGACCAGCAAAAGCAGCATGTCAAATACTTGAGGCTCAATCTTCTGATTGATGCCGCCGCGCTGCAAAACATGGGCATCTGTATCGAGAATGTAATCAAGGAAAAGGTATCTCATGGATACAATGAAAGGCAATTCAGGGTGTAAAGCAAGGAAACTTGTGGGTTTTGAAGGGTTTCACAGGGAAAAGGCAGGGCTTTCACAGGGAAAACTTCAAGCGGGATTTGGAAGAGTTTGGCAATCTGACCTAGACGCAACCAGAGGAAAAACCATGACCCAGATCACCGATATAGGATTATTAAAACATCACCGCGTAGATTACGGCCCACAGGTTGGCGAACCCACGCGTCGTGCGGGCAAAGGAATTGGCAGCGGAATTTTTGCAGTCGCAATGATCGCTCTCACACTGAATGTCTTTTTCGGTTTAACGGCGTAGCTCCGTCGCCCACATCAGGGATTGCCTTTACCATCCCCATCAAATGCTCCCCACAAATCCGGCCGCCGTTCTTTCGTCAACGCTTCAGACTGCTCGCGCCGCCAAGCCTCGATCTTGCCGTGATGCCCCGACAACAGAACCTCGGGTACTTTGCGGCCCTGCCAGTCGTTGGGCCTTGTATACTGCGGGTGTTCCAGCAGGCCGTGGCTGAAGGATTCCTCCTCGGTTGATGCGTCATTGCCCAGCACGCCGGGGATCAGGCGAACGCTCGCGTCGATCAAAGCCTGCGCCGCGATCTCGCCCCCTGTCAGCACGAAATCCCCGAGCGAGATTTCTTCGACCGCATAGGCCTCCAGAACCCGCTCATCGACGCCTTCGAACCGGCCACACAGGATGGTCAGGCCGCGCGCCTTGGAAAACCGTTTGGCCGTGGCCTGATCGAACGGCCTGCCACGCGGCGAGACATAGATCACCGGCCAGCCGGCACGATCCGCTGGCGTGCCACGCGCGGCCTCATCAAGCGCTGTGGCAATCACATCGGGCTTCATCACCATGCCGGCCCCGCCACCCGTTGGCGTGTCATCGACATTGCGGTGTTTACCGATGCCAAATGGGCGCAAATCAATGGTTTCAAGCGCCCATAACCCGTCTTGCAAGGCGCGCCCGGTCAGGGATTGGCCAAGCACGCCGGGAAAGGCCTCGGGGAACAGGGTCAGGATTTTGACCTTCCATGCATCCGCCAGATCGGGCGTGTCCGTCAGCACTTCGCGCGGCTTGAGACTGGCACTGATCGACAGGCGGCCATGGGATTTGGCGGGCTTAGCCATGATGTGCCTCCAAACGGTTTTGCAATTCGGTTTTGGCTTGTTTCAGCTTAACCTTATTGCTGATGTCGCGGTTCAGGGCCAGAAACTGCGCCCGTGTAGCGCGATTTTGCCCGCTATTGGCCCGCCTTGCCGGTTTCAGACCGGCCCGAACAGCTTGCGGGATTTCAAGGTAATCCAGCAAGCCGGCGGCTGGGCCTTCGCGGTGCGACGTGAAAACCTCAAGCGGGAGTGTCAGGACTTTGACGGGGGCAAGAAAATCGGCCATTAGGGTGGCTTGGGCCGCTGGTGAGCGTAGCGCGGTAAAACGTTTGCGAAACGTGTCAAAATCGTCTCGCAGGCGGATCGAGCGCAGCAAATGGCCGTGAATGCTTTTGATCCAGCCTTCCATTTCGCGGGTGGAATATGCGAAAATAACCTCGGTATCCGCGCCAAACCGGCGGTAAAGCTCGGACAGGATCACCGGGCCAAGGGCGGTGGCGGCGCGGCTATAGTTTTGCATCAGCCCGCCGCCAATCCGGCGATGCCCGGGCATGCCGCCGCTAAAGGTTTCGCGCGACAACACGATGGTTTCAGCCGCCTCGATGGTGTTCAGAAACCGCCGGAACGACCGGCGGAACCGCCATAGACGCCAGATAAATGGGCGCTGTGAATAGCGCCGCGCATTGGCCCCGGCAGCCAGAAAATCGACCTTGCCGTAATAGTCAAAATAAGGGCGCAGGGCGGCTTGATTGGATTTCAGAAAATCCTGCAAACTGGTCGTGCCGCATTTGTGAAAACCGGCATGTACGATTACCCTAGTCATCCGTAGCCTC
>JAADIC010000128.1 GCA_013151535.1 Alphaproteobacteria bacterium
GAACGAGCGCGCACATTCCACATGCAACCAAGCCGCCGTTTCAGCCGCCTGCATCGCTGAAAACCCCCGCGCCAAAAGCCCGCCAATAAAGCCTGCCAGAACATCGCCCGAACCGGCAGTCGCCAACCAAGGGGCGGCGCGTTCATAATGGGCCGAGTTGATCGAACATTGCCCGTCAGGCGCGGCAATCACCGTATCAGCCCCCTTATAGAGCACCACACAGCCCGCCCGCTTGGCCGCCTCGCGGGTTGCATCAACCTTGGAATACGCCGGGCCTTTGGTGGCAGGCGCGTTGAGCTTGTCGGAGATATCCGGAAACAACCGCGCAAATTCGCCGCCATGCGGCGTCAGCACTACGTCATCGTGACAAAGCGCAAACAACGCGCTTTCATCACCCGCATAAATACTCAAAGCATCCGCATCCAAAACACATTTCTTGCCAGATTTTAACGCAATCTCAACCAATGCCTTGGTAGCGTCAGTCAACCCCAACCCCGGCCCCAAAGTGATGGAGGATATGCGATCATCTGACAAAACCTCAGCCAACCCCGCAGCCCCGTCAAACGCCCGCACCATGATCGCATTCAACTGAGCCGCATGTTCAGCAAGGGCATCTGGCGGGCAAGCAACCGAGACCAAACCCGCGCCGATGCGAAGTGCACCGCGAGCTGCGAGGCGTGCTGCACCGCCGTGACCGGGTGCTCCGGATAGGATTAGGGCGTGGCCGTGGGTGAATTTGTTTTCACGAATACCTTTATAAACTTGGTAAGTCTCAAAAGTCAGGCGCACTTTAGCGATAATTGCTGCACGGCGCACCTTGCGGCCTGCCTTCAATTCTGACTTGCGAATAGCTTTGGCAGTATCTTCAAGGCCAATGTCAACCACAACCAATTTACCGGTGTTCAAAGGACCTTCTGACAAGTAGTGACCAACTTTTGATCTATGAAATGTCACTGTAAGCATGACTCGAGATACACCTTGACCGTGTAGTGGTTCATCGCCAATCGCGCGTCCGCTATCAGAATCCAAACCTGATGGAATGTCGACCGCAACTGTCCTTGGTGGTTGAGTTTTCAATGTATTTCGATAATCCTTGGTTACATCGCAGTTGAGCTGTGTCGTATCCTCGATATTCCACAATAGTTCACACAACTCGGGATCATCTATAGATCGCGATAGACCAGTCCCAAACAGCGCATCAACGACAAGATCGCTTTCCGAGAAAGCACTTTGCCCAATTTCGCAAGTCGAGGGCGCCATCTCCAACCACCGCTCACAATTCACCTTTGCATCGGGCGGCAGCTTCTCCTTGTCGCCATACAGAAAAACCTCAACCTCCCAGCCCCAGTCTTTCAGCAACCGCGCCACCACGAAGCCGTCGCCGCCATTGTTGCCGGGGCCGCACAGCACCACTGCTTTGTGATCGGTTTTGGCCAGCTCCGGCCATTCCTCGAATATCGCCTCGACCACGCCGCGCCCAGCGCGTTCCATCAGCTCCAGCCCTGTCACTTCGCCGCTGTCAATCGCGGCCCTCTCAATGGCGCGCATTTGGGCGGCTGTTAGCAATTCGGTCATGTTGTTTTCAATCCGTCGCAAAAATAATCATAACGCCTAAAATTTAGGCAAGCATGCGGCAAATCAAAGCCCGCCACCGCTGCCCAACCCTAGCCAATTGCACCCCTAATGCGAAAGTGCTTTCACCCTTCTTAACGCCACATCAAAGGATTCGCGCCATGAAAAAGATCGAAGCCATCATCAAGCCCTTCAAGCTCGACGAAGTGAAAGAGGCCTTGCAAGATGTCGGCATTCAGGGCCTTAGCGTCATCGAGGTCAAAGGCTTTGGCCGCCAGAAGGGCCATACCGAACTTTATCGCGGCGCTGAATATGTGGTCGATTTCCTGCCGAAAGTGAAAATAGAGGTGGTGCTGTCCGACGATCAGGTCGACGGCGCGATTGAAGCCATCATTGACGCGGCCAAGACCGAAAAAATCGGCGACGGCAAGATTTTTGTCTCAACCGTTGAGCAAGCCATTCGTATTCGCACCGGTGAATCCGGCGAAGACGCGCTGTAATCACGAACACTCTAAATTAAGGATACAAAGATGAGCGATATCAAGACCGTTCTGAAAACCATGAAGGACGAGGATGTGGCCTATGTCGACATCCGGTTCACCGACCCGCGCGGCCGGATGCAGCATGTGACCGTGATCGCCGATCAGGTTGACGAGGATTTTCTGGAAGAGGGCTTCATGTTTGACGGCTCCTCCATCGCCGGTTGGAAATCAATCGACCAGAGCGACATGAAACTGATGCCCGATTGCGGCTCGATCTATATTGATCCGTTTTATGCCGAAAAAACCCTGTGCATCCATTGCTCGGTTGTAGAGCCAGACACCAACGAACCTTACGAGCGCGACCCGCGCGGCACCGCCGAAAAGGCCGAGGCTTATCTGATCGCGTCGGGCATTGGCGACACGTCTTACTTTGGCCCTGAAGCCGAGTTCTTCTTGTTTGATGATGTGCGGTTTTCCAACAGCATCAACAAGGTGTCGTACGAAGTTGATGCGCAGGATGCGTCATGGAACACCGATGCCGAATACGAGATGGGCAATATGGGCCACCGGCCCGGCGTCAAGGGCGGTTATTTTCCGGTGAACCCTACGGACGCGGCGCAGGACCTGCGCAGCGAAATGCTGTCGACCATGAAAAGCATCGGCATGAAAGTCGACAAACACCACCACGAGGTGGCGTCTTGTCAGCACGAGCTGGGATTGATTTTCGGCACGTTGACCCATCAGGCGGACGAGTTACAGAAATACAAATATGTGATCCACAATGTGGCGCATGCTTACGGCAAAACCGCCACCTTCATGCCCAAGCCAATTGCGGGGGATAACGGTACTGGCATGCATGTGAACATGTCGATCTGGAAAGACGGCAAGCCGATCTTTGCTGGTGACAAATACGCCGATCTGTCTCAGGAAGCCTTGTACTTCATCGGCGGTATCCTGAAGCACGCCAAGGCGTTGAACGCCTTTACCAATCCGGCAACCAACAGCTACAAACGCCTGATCCCGGGCTTTGAAGCGCCGGTTCTCAGGGCATATTCGGCGCGCAACCGCTCGGGCTGTGTGCGTATCCCCTGGGCGGAAAGCCCCAAGGCCAAGCGGGTCGAAGCGCGCTTTCCTGATCCGGCGGCCAACCCCTATCTGTGCTTTGCGGCGCTGTTGATGGCCGGTCTTGACGGGATCGAAAACAAGATTGATCCCGGTGAAGCCTCGGACAAAGACCTCTACGATCTGCCCCCCGAAGAGCTGGCGGATATCCCGACAGTTTGCGCATCCCTGCGCGAGGCATTGGACGCGTTGGAGGCCGATTGCGATTTCCTGCTGAAGGGCGATGTGTTCACCAAGGACCAGATCGAGGGCTATATGGAGCTGAAATGGGAAGAGGTTTACGCCTTTGAACACACGCCGCATCCGGTTGAGTTTCAGATGTATTATAGCTGCTAAAACACTGATATAAAACGAAAAGAGCCTTGTTCGCGGGGCCCTTTTTTGTTGCGCAGAGGCGATGCAGCCTATGCCTTGATTCTGGGTTTCAAGACACCAAAGCCATAGGCCATCAGACCACCCTGAACCACGGCGGCGATGAGAAACCCGATAATCTGGGCCTTAATCGTCACCAGATCATGCGTCGCGATATAGGCGAGCGTTCCCACCCCCACCGGAATATTCAGGGTGGCACTGACTGCAAATCCGGGGTTGTATCCCTGCTTGAAAAACAAGACCACATGCGAGAAGGCATTGAGGATTGAAAACCACGCGACCCACAGTCCGAACGCCAGCCCGACCTTACCGGCAAGAAATGCAGTGGCGGGAAAAGCGATGAAAATGATCGGCACATTGATCCAGAATGCAAAGGTCCGGGTGACCGGGAAATCCGGTGTGCTGGCACCAAGGACATTGATATTGAAGTAACGGATAAAGCCGCCGGGAAAAATATATTCCTCAAACTGGTGTAAAAAATAGACCGGAACCTGAAGCCAGATCAGGAAAAGTGCGGCGTCCATTTGGCCGCGAAAAATTAGGAGCAAAGCACTGGTGAATATCGCCAGATAAACCGTCGTTTTAGGCCAGAGTTCAATGGCGCGTTTCAGTCCTGACTGCATTTCATCCCCTCTCGCGAGGCTTGATTACAGTAGGGTCGTGCCAGCGCATCAATTCGTCGACCTCCAGCTTTGACAGCGCCTCCATTGGCACCACATAGCTGTGGATGGAAAACACCACGGCGCCGGTTTTTGGCAGCTTCAGCAGGCACTGGCGCTCCACCCGCAGCCATTTGGCGGCGTCCCTGTCCACCGACCGGCGGTTCTCCATCGGTCTTGGCTGATGCAAATCCGGATCGGAATAGATCAGGAAATTCGCCCGCCACATCGGCAGTTCCGGCTTGATGAAATCAAACAGCCGCTGCACACGCTTGCCCACATCCTTGGTATAGGGTGCGACTGGTACATGGATGTCAAACAGGTTCCGGCCAAACTTTTCCGCCAATGACCAGCTTGCCGGAAAGCACAGCACAGCACCGGTCAGGATATGCCCGCCCGCACTTTCTTCCATTAAAACAAGGTCTTCCTGCACCAGTAGTGCGGCGGTCAGCAACGGTTTATCATAGTCCAGCGCGATCTTTCGCCCGTCGGGGCAGGTCACTTGTTCCCCTGCGCGCGCATAGCCCGCAACACCCTCGATTTCATCCAGAACCCGCGCCAACAACTCCGCCGCCGCCGGTTTTGCAGGCCCCATGATCCGGTAAACCGCATCGCCCTTGCCTGCCAATAATTCCACGCGATACGCCATTTGGGCCGCATAGGCGTCATCCACCCGCAACCAATCCCCGGGCGCAATTGGGTTGAGGCCCGGCAGGCGGCGGGTTTTTCTCCTCCATCCACGGCTTTAAGGGTAGGGTTTTTTGGCAAATTTCGCGCATGATCGCCGCCTCAGGTTCTGATTGCGACATTGGCGCGGCGCATTTGGAAAGGCAAGCGCCTCTGCGCGGCCTAGCCTTGAAACGGCAAAACCCCGGAGACACCCCATGACCGACCATTACCGCGACATCCGAAAAATCGACCCAACCCGTGGCACAACCCTGCCCGATGGGTCCGCCAATAATGCCGACCGGATTGAAATCGGCCCGACGCAACTGGCCTTTGGCGAATGGCAGGCGGCAGGCCTGACCCTGCCCAATCTGCAATCCATGCGCGAGCACCGCTGGAAGCGGCTGACCCAGCATATCGTTGATCGCGGCTATGGCGGCTTGCTGATGTTTGATCCCTTAAACATCCGCTACGCCACCGACACCACCAATATGCAGCTTTGGAACACCCACAATCCGTTCCGCGCGGTACTGTTATGCGCCGATGGCTATATGGTGATCTGGGATTACAAAAACGCGCCGTTTCTGGCGGATTATAATCCATTGGTGCGCGAAAGCCGCTCGGGGGCTTCGATGTTTTACTTTTCCACGGGGGATCGCGCAGAGCAGGTTGCCAGTGAATTTGTGAATGAAATCAGCGATCTGATGGCCGAGCATGCGGGCACCAACAAGCGTTTGGCGGTCGACAAGATCATGGTCGCGGGATTGCGCGAACTTGAAAAAGTCGGGTTTGAGGTGATGGAGGGCGAAGAGGTCACCGAAAAAGCCCGCTCAATCAAAGGGGTGGATGAAATCCTTGCCATGCGCTGCGCCCATCACGCTTGCGACACGGCGGTGGCCGAGATGGAGCGTACCGCGCGTGAGGGCGTGCCAAAGGGTGACTTGTCCGAGGATGATATCTGGGCGGTGCTGCACGCCGAAAATATCCGGCGTGGCGGTGAGTGGATCG
>JAADIC010000238.1 GCA_013151535.1 Alphaproteobacteria bacterium
GCCAGCGGTGATCCGATTGCCGAAATACTGGCCTATGTGACGCTGAAGCTGAAAATGGCGCAGGATTATCCGCGCGAAAGCCGCCTGTTCGCCAATGAAATCCTGCAAGGTGCGCCGCGTATTCACGACCAGATTGCCGGCCCTCTAAAATCGCTGGTCGATGAAAAGGCCCGCGTGATCCAAGGTTGGTCCGACGCCGGTAAAATCGCCAGGGTCGACCCCTATCACCTGATTTTTTCGATCTGGTCAACAACCCAGCATTACGCGGATTTTGACACGCAGGTCAGCCTTGTTCTGGGCGACAAAGCCGACACACGTTTTGAAGATGCGCAAGCCCACCTGACCAACATGTTCACGCGGCTGCTTCGTCCTTGAGCAGGATGAAAAGCGCCACAACCGTCGCCCCGACCCCCAGCATCACCAGCCCCGCAGGCAACCCGTTGCCCAAAGCCGCCTCCCATAAAATCACCCATGTGGGCGTCAGGTATGAATAGGCCATGACCTTGGCCGAGGGCAGGCGCAGGGTCGCATATTGCAGCAAAACAAAGCTCGCAGCGGTGGAAAACACCACCAGATACCCCAGCGTGATCCAGACGATCATGGGCAAATCCGCCCAAGCGGTTGCCATCAAATCACGCGCGCCAACCGCCACCAGTAAAACTGAGCCGCCCACCAACGTGCCAAAGGTAAAGGTCACCGCCCCCTCGCCTCGGTTCAACTTGCGCACCATCGGCGTATAAATCGCGTGGGAGATACAGCCGATGAAATAAATCACCTCGCCGCGGCCCACATCAAACTGCGCCAGCGCGCCCATATCACCGCGAAATATCACCCAGAGCGAACCAATGGCGGCAATCACCAGCGCCAACGCCATGCGCCGCGTGGTGATCTGGCGCAACAAAACATACCCCGCCAAAGCCGCCAACATCGGCATCAAAGTAAACACCGCCGCCGCCGATACCGGCTTGGCGGTTTTCAGCCCTTCAAACATCAAAACGAAATAAAGCCCGAACAATCCGCCCAACACCAGATACCGCCAGGGTGCGCGAAAATGCGCCCGCTGAAAACCCGGCCCCACGGCCACAAACAGCCCCATGACGACAGCCGCCATCATAAACCGCACCGCCGTAATCGCCGGTGGCGCGATTTCATTGGCCACGATTGAGCCAAGGCTGAACGAGCCTGCCACCAGCGCCGAAAACACCAGCATCGCGCCGTGGCCGCGCCATTGATCCCCGGAAAGCCTCATTCAGATACCGCCTAAAGCACACACTACACCGGACGATCCAAAAATTTTTATCGAAAAATTTTCCGCCACAGGAATTTTCGGTAAAATTCTTCTATTCCGCCGCCTTCACCGCCCCCGGATTGTTCGGATGGGTCTGCCAATTGGCGTATTCACGCACCTTTTCACCCGTGCGCGGATCAACCTCGCCCAGTGGCGTTTCGACCATGGTGATGCACTCCTCCACCGGGCAGACATTCACACACAGGTTACAAGCCACACATTCCGCGTCATTCACCTCGAACCCACGCACACCGTCAATCCGGTTGAAGATCGCCTGATGCGAGGTATCTTCGCACACCGCGTAACAGCGGCCACATTTAATGCAGGCCTCCTGATCGATCAGGGCTTTGGTCACATAGTTCAGGTTCAGATCCTGCCAGTCGCGGCAATTGGGAATGGCGCGGCCCACGACCGAGGCGACACTTTCGTGCCCGCCCTCATCCATCCATTGCGACAGCCCCGAGATCATCTCTTTGACCACATCAAACCCGTAAGTCATCGCCGCCGTACACACCTGCACATTGCCAGCCCCCAGCGCGATAAATTCCGCCGCATCGCGCCATGTGGTGACCCCGCCAATACCCGAAACCGGCAGATCAGCGGTGGCCGCATTGCGTTTGATCTCGGCCACCATGTTCAATGCAATCGGCTTGACCGCAGGCCCGCAATAGCCGCCATGCGCGCCAACCCCGTCAATCATCGGTTCCGGTGCGAACAGATCCAGATTGACCGAGGTGATCGAGTTGATCGTATTAATCAGGCTCACCGCATCGGCCCCACCACGCATCGCCGCCTCGGCAGGCAGGCGGATATCGGTGATGTTCGGCGTCAGCTTGACAATCACCGGCATGCGACTGAATTGCTTGCACCAGCGCGTCACCATCTCGATATATTCCGGCACCTGGCCGACAGCAGACCCCATGCCACGCTCGGCCATGCCATGCGGACAGCCGAAATTCAGCTCGACGCCATCCGCCCCGGTTTCTTCGACCAGCGGCAGGATTTTCTTCCACGGATCTTCCTCGCAGGGCACCATTAGTGACACCACGACCGCGCGGTCAGGATAATCGCGCTTGACCGATTTGATCTCGCGCAGGTTCACCTCCAGCGGCCGGTCGGTAATAAGTTCGATGTTGTTCAGCCCCAGCAAACGCCGGTCAGCGCCGTGAATGGCACCGTAACGCGGCCCGTTCACATTGACCACCGGTGGTCCAGCCTCGCCCAGTGTTTTCCAGACAACCCCGCCCCATCCGGCCTCAAACGCCCGGCGCACGTTGTATTCCTTATCCGTCGGCGGCGCGCTTGCCAGCCAGAACGGATTGGGGGATTTGATGCCGATGAAATTACTTGTCAGGTCTGCCATTTGTCAGGCTCCTTAATTCTGTTTACTGCTCGCAGAGTTCATAGGTCTCGGCAGCGGTTTGTTGTAAATCGGATCTGTCCCGACATAGCTGACGTTAAGCCGCCCGTCAGAGCCAAGATGTGCAAGGATTTCGAACGTGTTGCGAAACGCCCCGCCACCTTCAGCCCGATGTTCCGGGCTTAGAAAATTCGCGCAACTGATGGTCGCCTGATACTTATCGGTGACCTGCACCGGCTCGCTCAAATCGCAAAAGGTGCTTTCGCTAAAGCGGATTTCGGTTTCGCTAATCTCCAACGAGCCACCGCCATCACCAACAGGGCACCATTGCCCAAGCACGGTTTGTTCGTGCGCCACAACGGGCGCGGCCAACAACAGCAACACTATACTAAGCCAGTTTCGCATGGATATCCTCCGCCGCGTCGCGCCCCTCGGCCACCGCTGTCACCGTCAGATCGTCGCCTCCTTGCGCGCAATCACCCCCGGCCCAAACCCCATCAACCGAGGTGCGCCCTCCGTCGCCAACCACAATCTTGCCACCTTCAACCGCCACCCCATCGGGCGCGCCCTCAAGCGTTTGGCCAATCGCCCACAACACCTGATCCGCCGGTAGTTCAACCACCTCGCCGGTTTCCAGCAGCTTGCCGTCTCTGGTTTCGGTCCGCGCCAGCGTGATGGCGCCATCATCAACCAATTTAGGTGCCGCATTGTACAGGATCCGAACCCCCCTGGAGGTCGCCAAGTCCTGCTCGAATTCCGAGGCCGCCATGGCCGCCTTGTCCCGCCTATAAGCCATGGTCACGTTGTCTGCCCCCAGCAGTTTGCTTTGCACGGCAGCATCCACCGCCGTCATGCCACCACCAATCACCACCACGTTTCGCCCGACCGCCAGATCGGTGCGGTCCGCCGACTGCCGCAGGTCTGCAATCATATCGACCGCGTTAACACCGTCCATAGACAGGGCATTCACCCCACCGAGACCAATCGCCAGAAACGCCGCGTCAAAACCGCTTTTCAGCCCAGACAGCGATAACCCGTCGCCCAACCGCTTGCCGGTTTCAACCGTGATGCCACCGATCGACAGCAGCCACTCCACCTCGGACTGGGCAAAACCATCAACCGATTTATACGCCGCAATGCCGTATTCATTCAGCCCGCCCGCCTTGGCGCGCCCGTCATAAATGGTGACATTGTGGCCTTTCATCGCCAAGCGATGGGCGCAAGACAGGCCCGCAGGCCCCGCGCCAACCACCGCCACCGACTTGCCGGTTTCCGTCGCGCGTGCAAACGGATGCCCGCCCGCCGCCATCAGCCGATCTGTGGCGTAACGCTGCAACTGGCCGATCAGGACCGGCTTGCCCTCGGCGACCTCACGCACGCAGACCTCTTCACACAGGGTTTCGGTCGGGCAGACCCGCGCACACATGCCGCCCAGAATGTTCTGACTGAAAATCGTGCGCGCCGCCGCTTCGGGCGTGCCGGTTGCGATTTGCCGGATGAACAGAGGGATGTCGATTGTTGTCGGACAGGCCTCCATACACGGCGCGCCGTAGCAGAAATAACAGCGATCCGCCGCCACCAAGGCCTCGTGCGCGGTCAACGGCGGGTGCAGGTCGCTGAAATTCTCGGCCAGTATGTTGGCAGGCAAGCGCCCGGCAACAATGCCCGGGGTTGTCGGTGTGTTTAGCATGAAAATGTCTCCCTTACTTGGGTCAAGTCTAGCAGGGTTAGTTTTTTTATCAATTGGTAAAATAATTGCAAGAAACAGCCCTATCCAAATGGCCAGCCGAACGAGCACCCAGCACGCCAGTAATCCCGCCGTACTCCCAAAGTGCCAGCAAACCGGCCTGCCAATAACCCAATAAACCGGAAAACCGGTTTATTGGTCTACCGGTTTATTGGCTTACTCGCGCCGGGACTATTATCCACCCATTTTCCAACCATCTGTCATTTTCAAGCCCACCTTAAGGAGGCTGTTTCAAACCAGCCCTTTGGCCACCCGCGCCTCGACCTCGAACCGCCCCTTGACCCCGTCCTTGATGAACGCCAGAAACGCCTGAACCTTGGCCGAGCGGTGCAACGCCACATGGGTCACCAGCCATAAAACCGTGTCCCAGTCCGGCTGGGAAGGCGCCATCTGCACGAGGTCGGGATTAGACTGGCCCGACCACAAAGACAGCACCCCGATGCCTGCACCACTATGCACCGCATCCTCAAGCGAGCGCATGTCGGTCGCCCGATAAAAAACCGCCTCTTCCGGCAGGTTTTTCATGGTCCAGTCATGAAACGGCGCGCGGCGCACCTGCGCGCGGCTCAGCACAAAACGATGGTTTGCGATGTCCTTGACCCCCTTCAATGGCCCAAACCGCGCCACATAATCCTTATGGGCAAACAGGCTGACGGGCAGGGTCATCAACCGCTGCACCACCGCATCGGGTTCCTGGGGTTTTGCACCGGCGCGGATGGCCACATGGGCCTCGCCATGCTCCAGCCGCAAGGTGCGTTCTTCACCGATAAAGGTCAGGCGGATGTCGGGATATTGCTGTTGGAACTCCACCAGCAGCGGGGTGAATTGCGGTGACAGGCCGCTAAGCGTCGTCACCACCAATTCTCCACTGACGCTGTCGCTTTGTCCGCGCAGACGCCCGGCCAGTTGGGTCAGTTGATCTTCGGTTGCCGCCGCCACCCGCATCATATCGCGCCCGGCTTCGGTCGGGGTATAGCCGCGCGCGTGGCGTTGAAACAGCTTGCTGCCGAGCCGCGCCTCAAGCGCATCAATATGGCGGATCACCGTGGCATGATGCACCCCCAAATAGGTCGCCGCCGCGCTGAGCGTGCCAAGGCGGGCGACGTGATAGGCGGTGTGCACCTCGTTCCAGTTTTCAAGATTGTCGCTCTGTTCGCTCATGCACAGAACATGTGCATTAATCCCTCTTATGTTCAAGGGCGCAATGATCCATCTGTATTCCCAGAGACAGATTAACAAAGGAACAAACAATGACCCAGATACTCGAAATCAACTCGTCAGGCCGCAAGACCGGCTCGATCTCGCGCCAACTTGTCAGCCGCGTCAGCAACCGCTTCAAGGCAGCCGACCCGACAACCACAATCATCAACCGCGACGTGGCGGCGGGCCTGCCAGTGGTCACCGAAAGCTGGATCGGCGCGAACTTCACCCCGAAAGACGAGCGCACACCAGAGCAGGCCGATCTGCTGGCCCTGTCCGATGAACTGGTGGCCGAGCTGCGCGTGGCTGACACAATCGTCATCGGCCTGCCGATCTATAATTTCGGCGTACCAGCCGCGCTGAAAAGCTGGATCGACCTTGTGGCAAGGGCGGGCGAGACCTTCCGCTATACCAATACCGGCCCCGAGGGCCTGCTGACAGGCAAACGCGCCATTGTCACCGTGGCCTCGGGCGGCGTGCCGGTCGGCTCGCCGATGGATCACGCCACCACATATCTGACCCAGGTTCTGGGGTTCATCGGCATCACCGATGTGACCTATGTGTCCGCCACCGGCCTTGCCGTGGATCCCGATGCCGCCCTGAAATCCGCCGAAGCTGAAATTGACGCCTTGCCACTGGCAAGTGTCGCCTAAAGAAAGGAAACCCCATGTCACCGAATGTGAAAAAATACGGCCTGCTGGGCCTGAAAATCCTGACCGCCGCCGCCTTCCTTGCCGCCGGTATCGCCAAGCTGATGGGGGCCGAAATGATGGTCGCCACCTTTGACGCCATTGGTGTCGGCCAATGGTTTCGCGTACTCACCGGCCTGATCGAGGTGGGCGGCGCAGTGCTGTTATTCATCCCCGGCAAACAAGGCTACGGCGCAGGCGGACTGATGCTCACCATGCTGGGGGCCATGGCATCCCATGTCCTGATCCTCGGTGTTGCCACCATGCCGCCATCTATCGTGCTGTTCGTCCTGACCGCGATCATCACTTATGCCCACCGCGACCAACTGCCGATTGTCGGGCAAGGGGCCAGCGCCTAAACCAGAAGGGGCCGGATCATCCGGCCCTTAACTTAAGAAAGTGTGAACAATGTCAGATACCCCTTCCGTCACCGTCACAAAAAATGGCCCCTACAAAATCGCCAACGTGCCAAACCTGACCCTGTCAGACAAATCCGAGGGCACGGCCAAGGCAACCATGTTCCTGTGCCGTTGTGGCCAATCCTCGAACAAACCGTTCTGCGATGGCACCCACACCAAGGTTGGTTGGGAGGAATAGCGCCACCTCATCAAACCCCAACCGGCGGGTCCGGTTGGGAACCTCTTCGTTTCCCAAACACTAGGGCCACCCATGCAAACCATCCTCCTGATCCTCGGCACTGATAACGGCCCCAATTCCAAAGGCCAGTTCAATCGCGGCCTGTTTGATGCTGCGTGCGAAACCCTGTCGCCGCACCACAACATCCTGACCACGATCATCGGGGACGGCTTTGATCCAGAGGACGAGGCCGAAAAGTTCCGCCAAGCCGACGCGGTGATCTTTCAGTACCCGATCTTCTGGTTCATGGTCCCCGCCGCGCTTAAGGCCTATCTCGATCAGGTCTATCAGCGCAGCGTGTTCTATGGCCGCGTCAAACCGTACGGCACCGGCGGGCGGATGCAGGGCCACTTCATGCTGTCCACCACATGGAACGCCCCGCCTGAAGCCTTCAACGACAAGGCCACGTTTTTTGACGGCCTATCCGTGGACGAGGCCAACGCCCCCATGCGCAAAGCCCAGCATTACATCGGCCTGAAAGACCTGCCGCATTTCTCCTGCCACAACGTGATCGCCGCGCCGGATTTTGAAGGTGATCGGGCACGGTGGGTGGCGCATTTGAACAAGGTGTTCCCGAACCCTTGACTTAAGCCACCACAGC
>JAADIC010000201.1 GCA_013151535.1 Alphaproteobacteria bacterium
CCAAGGCGAAAAAGACCGAAGAGGCTGAGGATAAACCCTCGGAGGAGGTGGCTTCAGATAGTGCTGACGCACCCGCCGAACCCACCGCCAAGCCGAAACGCAAGCGGGCAGCACGAAAGCCCAAAAAGACCGAAGAAGCGCCTGTGGTGAGCGAAACCATCGCCGAACCGGTGGTTGAAGCCAGCCCCGAACAGGCACCAGAACAAACACCGGAGCCGGAACCGATACCAGCCCCTGAACCCGCACCTGAACCGGTGCCCGAACCCGTGGTAACCGAGCCTGATGAGCCCGCCAAACCAAAGCGTCGCGGTTGGTGGTCGCGCGGCTGACAATCGCTGACAGACACTGAAATGCCCGGCCCGCGCGCCGGGCATTTTCAGTTGATACCCCCAAGCCGAGACGTCAGAAGAAAATCTTTCCCGAAAGATTTTCAACCGGAATAATGTTCGATAGATTCTTCTGCGTATCAGCAATCGGGTTCACAATTTGGTAAGCCACCTGTCACCCCCTTGATATCACGCCCTGAACCCTCTTAAACTTCGCCACTGCTTGCTCTGCACCGATAATTGGAGGCCCCGTGGCAAAACTGAACCAAACGCGTTTTGCCCGGTTTCGCAAACATGCCGTCCGGTCGCTGTTCAGCCTGGCCATGCTGCTTGGCCAGCCAATTCATGCCCAGGGCCTGATCCGAGATGCCGAGATCGAGGCGACGCTAAGCAAGATCGCGCGGCCGCTGTTCAGATCCGCCGGTCTGGGCACCAACCTGATCGAAATTCTGGTGGTCAATGACAATTCATTGAACGCTTTTGTCGTCAACGGTCGGGCGATTTTCATCAATGCCGGTATGATCTCGCGCCTGAAAACCATCGAGATGCTGCAATCGGTCATCGGCCATGAATTGGCCCATATCACCAGCGGCCATCTGGTGCGGCGCGGCCTGAACCAGCAATCGGCCCAAACCGCCATCGGCATCGGTCTGTTGTTGGGATTGGCGGCCTCGGCCAGTGGCAATGGCAAACTGGCCGGCGGCATCGCGGCGGGCACGATCGAGGCGGCGCGGCGCAATTTTCTGGCCCATTCGCGGGCCGAAGAAACCATCGCCGATCAGGTCAGCGTGCGCTACATGGTGCGCGCCGGTATTGACCCCGCCGCCGCCATAGAGGTGCTGGAGATGTTTCGCGGCCAAGAGGCGCTTTCGGTCGGGCGACAAGACCCTTACGCGCTGACCCATCCGCTGTCGCAGGCCCGTATTCGCGCCCTCAAAGGGCAAATCGCGGCCTATGCCGGTAAGAAAACCGCCACTTCAACCGAACTGAAATACTGGCACGCGCGGATGCAGGCCAAGTTTCTGGGCTTCACCGGCAACCCGTCTTATGTTTTGCGCAAGCTCGACAAATCCGACAAATCCGAACCTGCCATCATGACCCGCGCCATCGCCTATCATCGCCAGGGCAAGCTGCGGCTGGCGTTGCAGCAGATGGATATCCTGCTGAACAAACGGCCCCGCGATCCTTATTATCACGAACTCAAGGGGCAGATCCTGCTTGAGGGGCGCAAGGCGGCGGCGGCTGTGGTGTCTTACAAACGGGCGGTGGCGCTGGCCCCGAAAGAAGCGCTGATCCTTGCCGGTTACGGGCGCGCATTGTTGGCGCTCAAAACCACATCTGGCGACAGGATGGCCCTGTCAAACCTGCGCAAAGCCCGGCGCATGGACCCGCGCGACGCCCGCATGTTGCGTGACCTGGCCGTAGCTTACGCCAAATCCGGCAATAACGGCATGGCGTCCCTTGTCACAGCCGAACGCTATGCGTTACTAAGTCGCTTTAAGGATGCCCAGACCAACGCGACCCGCGCCGAAGGCTTGTTGCCACGCGGATCATCGGGTTGGCTGCGCGCACAAGATATTCTGGCGGCCTCCAAAACCGCCCTCAGGAAATAGGGACGAGACATGAACAAATTTATTCTGGGCCTGGCGGCTGTCGCCTTGCTGGTTGGCGTTGCGTTAAAACTGAACCGCAGTGGCGACGATCAGGTGCTCGTTGTTCCGCCAATTCCGGCAGAAATTTCAACGGCCAACGAAAGCGCCACAAACCCCTCGCCCCTGATCGACATGAGCCCGGCTGAGCGCAAGGCCTTCCGCTCCGAAGTGCGGGCCTATCTGTTGGAAAACCCCGAAGTGCTGATGGAGGCGATCCAGGTTCTGGAACAACGCCAGCAACAGGCCCAGGTCAAGAATGACACCGACCTTGTCACCGCGATTGCCGATGATGTTTACAATGACGGGTTTTCCTATGTCGGCGGCAATCCGGATGGTGATGTGGTTCTGGTCGAATATGTCGATTACCGCTGCGCCTTCTGTCGCAAGGCCCATTTTGAATTGCAGGAATTACTGGAAACCGATGGCAATATCCGCTTCATCGTCAAGGAATTCCCGATTCTCGGCGAGCAATCAACCATCTCGTCGCGTCTGGCCATTGCCACGTTGCACAAGGCTGGCCCCGAAGCCTATCACGAGCTTGGCAATTTCCTGATTACCTTCAACGGCAACCTGACCGAGCCGACAATTCGCGCGGTTCTGGAAAAGCAGGGTCTGAATGCCGACGAGATCATGGCCTATATGGACGATCCCGCTGTGTTGGGGCAAATCGCGGCGGTCAATCGTCAGGCCGCCAGCTTGCAGATCACCGGCACCCCGACTTTCGTGTTGGGGGGCGACATGTTGCGTGGTTATGTGCCCTTGGCGGACATGCGTGATCTGGTGGCGCAGGTGCGCGAAGCCCGGAATTAGGGCAAGCTGTCGATAACGGTACGAATAACGTCAAAAAAGGGGTCGGGAGCGCTTTTCTCGGCCCTTTTTTGCGTATAAGCAGGGGTATCCGCTGAGGCCTGCGTTCAAGACAGGCACAAAAGTTAAAGGGCTGAATTCGCATGTCAAAGAAAACCCAAGATGCCGATGTTGCATTCGTTCAGGCGCTGGCTGAATTGCTGCGCGCCAATGATCTGACCGAGATCGAGGTTGTGCGTGACTATGACGGCGACAATACGCTGAATGTGCGGGTTGCCCGCCAGATCGAGGCCGCACCGGTTGTGATGTCAGCCCCGTTGGCCGCTGCACCTGCCCCCAGCGCCGCGCCCGCTGCGGCACCAGCCGCAATTGCCGAAGATCCGGCCCAGCATCCCGGCGCCGTCACCTCGCCCATGGTTGGCACCGCCTATCTTTCAGCCGAACCCGGCGCGCCTGCATTTGTCAGCGTCGGCGACAAGGTGACCGAGGGCCAGACCCTGTGCATCGTGGAAGCCATGAAAACCATGAACCAAATTCACGCGCCGGGCGCTGGAACGGTCAAACGCATCCTGATTGAAGACGCCGCACCGGTCGAGTTTGGTGCGCCCCTGATGATTATCGAATAGATCGGGTTAAAACCATGTTCTCCAAGGTTCTGATTGCCAATCGCGGCGAAATCGCCCTTCGCATCATTCGCGCCTGTCAGGAAATGGGCGTGGCCACGGTTGCGGTGCATTCCACCGCTGACGCTGACGCCATGCATGTGCGCATGGCTGACGAAAGTGTCTGCATCGGCCCACCGTCTGGCACCTTGAGCTATCTGTCGATCCCGGCGATCATCTCGGCCTGTGAAATTACCGGGGCCGAGGCGATCCATCCCGGTTATGGTTTCCTGTCGGAAAACGCCAATTTTGTGCAGATCGTTGAAGATCACGACCTGAAATTCATCGGCCCCACTGCCGAACATATCCGCCAGATGGGTGACAAGATCACCGCCAAAGACACCATGAAACGCCTTGGCGTACCCTGTGTGCCCGGCTCGGATGGCGGTGTGCCGGATATTGCAGCGGCGCATTCGATTTCCGATAAGATGGGCTTTCCGGTGATCGTCAAGGCCACGGCTGGCGGTGGCGGGCGCGGGATGCGGGTGGCCCAGACCAAGGCCGATCTGGATCAGGCGTTCAGTGCTGCACGCTCCGAAGCCAAGGCGGCTTTTGGCAATGACGAAGTTTATATCGAAAAATACCTGACCCTGCCGCGCCATATCGAAATTCAGGTTTTTGGCGATGGCAAAGGTGGGGCGGTGCATCTCGGTGAGCGCGATTGCTCGCTCCAGCGCCGTCACCAGAAGGTGTTTGAAGAGGCTCCCGGCCCATCAATCACGCCCGAAATTCGCGCCAGGATTGGCAAGGTCTGTGCCGACGCGGTGGCCGACATCAATTATGCCGGGGCTGGCACGATTGAATTTCTCTTTGAAGCCGGCGAGTTTTATTTCATCGAAATGAACACCCGCCTGCAGGTTGAGCATCCGGTGACCGAGGCGATTTTCGGGGTCGATCTGGTGCAGGAGCAAATCCGCGTCGCAGCCGGTGAAGCGATGTCGTTCAAACAGGACGATCTGACCATTCGCGGCCACGCCATCGAGGTGCGCATCAACGCCGAGCGCCTGCCCAATTTCACCCCCTGCCCCGGCAAGGTCACCACCTTTCATGCACCCGGCGGTCTTGGCGTGCGCATGGATTCAGCGCTTTACGACGGCTATGTCATCCCGCCCTATTACGACAGCCTGATCGGTAAACTGATCGTGCATGGCCCGGACCGCGCGGCCGCACTGGCCCGCCTGAAACGCGCCTTGGGCGAGTTCATCATCGACGGTGTTGAAACCACGACGCCGCTATTTCACGCGCTGTTGCAGGAAGAAGCCATCCAGAGCGGCGATTACGACATCCACTGGCTGGAGCACTGGCTTGACGCCAATTCGTAAACGTCATGGCCAAGGACAACGACCCGCCGATCACCCCTGAATTACTGCTCTACGCCTATTCGCAGGGTGTGTTTCCGATGTCAGAGGAGGCCCCTGGGGACGAGGTGTTCT
>JAADIC010000336.1 GCA_013151535.1 Alphaproteobacteria bacterium
GATTTCCCGACCTTGAGCGCGATTATGGGCTTGCCGAGTTTCGCTGCCATTTGTGCCAGCCGCTCAAAGGCGCGCAAATCGCCGAAGCCTTCGATATGTAGGCCCAGTGCCGTGACGCGCGGATCAGCCAGCACATGCATGCCGATCTCGGCCATGCCGGTTTGTGCCTGATTGCCGGCAGTTATAATATAGGCCAGCGGCAAAGCGCGGGTTTGCATGGTCAGGTTGATCGCGATGTTGGACGATTGCGTGATGATCGCCACGCCTTTGTCCTGGGGCTGTCCGCCATGTTGGTCCGGCCACAGGATTGCCCCATCGAGGTAGTTTATGAAGCCGTAACAATTCGGCCCCAAGATCGGCATGTCGCCCGCCGCCTCCAGCAGTTGGGCTTGTAGATCGGCGGCCTGATCGTCTTCCGCCTCGGCTTCTTGGAAGCCGGAAGCGAAACAAACAGCTCCCCCCGCACTCATTGTTGCCAGATCGCGCACAATCGAAATGGTTACGGTTCGGTTAACGCCAATAAAGCTGGCATCAGGGGGGGCTGGTAGATCTGCGAGGGTCCGATAGGCCTTTAGACCGGCTATCTCGGGTTTGCTCGGATGAACGGGCCAAATCGCACCCGTAAACCCGGATTTCAAACATTGCTCGATCACTGAAACGCACCACGCGCCGCCGCCAATCACAGCGATGGATTTTGGCTGGAACAGGCGGGTCAGATCGCGGGTCATGCCCCTAGTGGTCGCAGTAAATCGCGGCTGATGATGTGGCGCTGGATTTCCGAGGTGCCGTCCCAGATCCGTTCCACCCGCGCGTCGCGCCAGAAGCGTTCCAGCGGCAGATCGTCCATCAGGCCCATGCCACCGTGGATCTGAATTGCCGCGTCTGTCACCCGCGCCAGCATTTCGCTGGCATAGAGCTTGGCCGAGGCGATTTCACGATTGGCCGGCAGGCCGCGATCAAGCCGTTCGGCGGCGGCCAGTGTCAGCAAATCGGCGGCGTCTATTTCGGTTATCATGTCGGCCAACTGGAAGCTGACGCCCTGAAATTTGCCGATTTTCTGGCCGAATTGTTCGCGTTCTGCGGCGTAGTTCAGCGCATAGTCAAACACCCGGCGCGCACGGCCCACTGACATGGTGGCAACCGTGATGCGGGTGGCGTAGAGCCATGTGTTCATCACCGCGAACCCGCCATCGACCTGCCCCAGCACTTGCGCATCTGGCAGGCGGCAATCGTCAAAATCAAGGATCATGTTCTTGTAGCCGCGATGGCTGACGGATTTATAGCCCTCGCGGATGGTAAAGCCCGGCGTGCCGCGATCCACAAGAAAGGCGGTAATGCGCTTTTTCGGGCCGCGCGGAGTTTCGTCCTCGCCCGTGGCCAGAAAAACGATGACAAAATCTGCGTGATCGGCACCGGAGATGAAATGTTTGGTGCCGTTGACAACCCAATCGCCACCATCGCGCACCGCGCTGCATTTCATCGAGCGGATGTCAGACCCTGCACCGGGTTCGGTCATCGCCAGCGCGTCCATGCGTTCACCGCGCACGGCGGGAAGCAGGTAACGCTGGATCTGCTCGCCCTCACAGGCCATCAGGATATTCTGCGGGCGGCCAAAGAAATGGTTCAGCGCCATGGAGCCACGCCCGAGTTCACGTTCCACCAGCGCGAATTCCAGATGGCTGAGGCCGGCACCACCAACACTTTCGGGGAAATTGCAGGCGTAAAACCCCAGATCGAGGGTTTTTTGCTTGATCGCCTCGGCAATCTCGGGCGGGACTTCGCCGGTGCGCTCAACCTCATCCTCATGCGGGTAAATCTCGTTTTCCACGAACGCGCGCACGGTGGAGACGATCATCTCCTGTTCTTCGGTCAGTCCAAATTGCATGTCAATCACCTGTCATTGCGCGTAATTCGCACCCTCTTCATCCAGTATCGCCTTGATCTCGGCCAGATGCCGTTCCGATTGTCCGGGATAGTCTTCCAGTTCGCGCGCGGTCTTTTCCGCGATCCTATCTGACATCACCCGCAAGGGCTGGCCGGTTTGCAGGGCGCGGATATAGGTTTCGGCGGCGCGCTCGAAATAATAGAGCCGGTTGAAGGTGTCGGCCACAGAATCGCCGATCACCAGCACCCCGTGATTGCCCATCACCATTTTGTTTGGGGTCAGACAGCATGGTCGCGCAGCGCGCGCCTTCAGAATCAAACGCCAGCCCTCCGAATTCTTCATCCACTATCATACGGTTGAAAAACATCGCGGTGTTCTGGTCAATCGGCGGCATGGTGCTGTCAGCCAGCGAGGCCAGCACCGTGGCGAAAATCGAATGCACATGCATCACGCAGCGCGCATGCGGACAAGCGCGGTGGATTGAGCCGTGCAGGCCCCATGCGGTCGGATCGGGCGCGCCGGGTTTGGACAGGGTATCAGGATCATTGGCATCCAGCAGCAGCAGGTCGGATGCGCGGATACGGCGGAAATGCACCTGATTGGGGTTCATCAGGAACTGGCTGCCATTGTCATTTACTGACAGGGAAAAATGGTTGGCCACGGCCTCGTGCATGTTCAGGCGTTCAGCCCAGCGAAAACTGGCGGCCAGATCGACGCGTTCGGGCCAATGATCGATATTTTGGCCAATTTCAGGGATATCGGGGTTGGCTGTCATCAGGCGCTCCAGTCTCGTGTGTTTCCCGGAGACTTTACCAGCGATTCGCCAATTGTCGCGCTTGAAATAAGACGCCTGATTGTCGCGTTCAGAACGCCAAAGGCAGGCCGCTTTGCAACGGCCTGCCCTCTGTTTGAAATTGGTCGACCCTAGTAGTGATAAGCGCTTTCACCATGCGATGTCAGATCAAGGCCTTCACGCTCTTCCTCTTCGCTGACCCGCAAGCCCATTGTCATGTCGACAATTTTGAAGGCGATAAAGGCGACCACGGCGGACCAGACAATTGTGATGCCGACCGCTTCGATCTGGATCAGGGTTTGACTGGCGATCGAGAAATCAGCGCCGCCGGTGCCGCCAAGGCTTGGCGCGGTCAGGATGCCGGTGCCAACCGCACCGATGATGCCGCCGATGCCGTGGATGCCGAAAACGTCCAAGCTGTCGTCAAAGCCGAACTTGTTCTTGACCGCACCGACAAAGAAATAACACCCAAGCGAGGCAACCGCACCAAGGGCAATTGCGCCCACCGGCCCGACAGTGCCGGCGGCCGGAGTGATGGCCACAAGGCCAACCACCATGCCAGTTGCCGCCCCCAGCATGGAGGCTTTGCCGCGCAGGGTTGCTTCAATCGCCGCCCATGCAAGGATTGCGCCTGCGGTTGCGGTGAAGGTGTTAATCATGGCAAGGCCTGCGCCGCCATTGGCTTCCAGATTTGAGCCAGCGTTAAAGCCGAACCAGCCGACCCACAGCATGGACGCGCCAACCATTGTCAGGGTCATGGAATGCGGGGCCATCATGTCTTTGCCAAACCCCATGCGCTTGCCCAGCATGATACAGCCGACAAGGGCGGCGACACCTGCGTTGATATGCACGACCGTGCCACCGGCGAAATCAAGCGCGCCCATGTTGAAGATCAGACCCGCGCCGTCCCAAACCATATGGGCGATGGGAAAGTACGAAAATGTCACCCAGATGACTAGGAACAGCAGCAATGCGCCGAATTTGATCCGCTCAGCGAACGCGCCGACGATCAGGACCGAGGTGATGGCGGCGAATGTCATCTGGAACGAGATGAAGATGAATTCAGGGATCACAAAACCGTCCGAGAATGTGGCGGCCATGGACCCCGCACTCACGCCCTTCAGGAACAACTTGTCCAGCCCGCCCCAATAGGCGCTTGAGCCACCGCCAAAGGCGAAGGAATAACCATAGGTGACCCAGATCACCATCACGAGGGCGGATATCATCGTGCTTTGCATCAGCACCGACAGCATGTTTTTGCTACGTACCAGCCCGCCGTAAAACAGCGCAAGGCCGGGCATAATCATGAACAGCACCAGAATGGTTGATAGCATCATGAAGCTGGCATCGCCCTTGTTCATGACCGGTTCGGCCTCTTGCGCGAAAAGGGGTGTGGCAAGCAGGCCAAGCCCGGCTACGATCCCTGCGATTTTAGTTGAATTGAACATCTGTTCCCTCGTTTTTCTTTGAATTCGAATAGGTGGAAGCGCCCTAGATGGCGTCATCCCCGGTTTCGCCGGTACGCACACGCACGGCCTGATCCACATCCAGCACGAAAATCTTGCCGTCACCGATCTTGTCGGTACGGGCGGTGTTTTGGATGACTTCGACCACCTGATCGGCCATGCCGTCCGCCACCACGATTTCCAGTTTGACTTTCGGCACGAAATTCACGGCATATTCGGCACCGCGATAGATTTCGGTATGACCGGATTGAGAGCCAAAGCCCTTGATTTCGGTGACCATCATTCCGCCGACACCAGCCCCTGTCAGGGCTTCGCGGACTTCTTCCAATTTGAAGGGTTTGATTGCAGCAATTACGAGTTTCACGTCATTTCCTTTATCTGTCGAGCCTTATGCGGATCGACGGAATCGCCGACATCCATCACAAGCCGCGCTTCAAAAATGAGCAATCGAGGGGCCCGGGCAAGGAATCGGAGGTAAATACTGGCCGCATATTCAAAAATACGCATATAAAATGCACAATTTCGATGCAGCGCCTAAAATTTAGGCATTGTTGTGTTCTCACAAAGCTGCGACATGGCCTCTACATCTTGTGGAAAAACCGTTAACTTGGCGGAAAAACGAGTCAGGCAGTTCCTCAATGCGAAAACCCGGTGGTAAAAAGCCAACACTTGTCGCGCCCAAACGCGCGTTCGCGGGGCAGGTTGCACAGCCCGCGCGCAAGGTGAAACCGGCCAATGTGAAAAAGCGCCGGTCGCGCAAGGCGAAAAAGCCGCCGCGCAACATTTTCGTGGCGCTGTTTGTGTGGATATTGCGCAAGCTGTTCGGGCTTGTCTGGTGGGTCGGTATCCGCTCTCTCTGGGTCGGGGTGGCCGTGGTTGGGGTGTCGACCGCCTATTATTATGTGCAATTGCCACCGGCTGACGATCAGGTTGACGGGCGCTCGCGCGGGTCGGTCACCATGCTTGATCGTGATGGCAAGGTGTTTTCCTGGCGCGGCAAGCAGTTTGGCGGCCTGATCCGTGTCGATACGGTGTCGCCCTATCTGAAAAACGCCGTCGTCGCCACCGAGGATAAACGGTTTTACAGCCATTTCGGCATCAGCCCGCGCGGCATTGCCAGCGCCATCCGCATCAACCTGAGCGAGGGGCGTGGCCCGTTGCAGGGCAATGGCGGCTCGACCATTACCCAGCAGGTGGCAAAAATCCTGTGTCTGGGCAACAATTATGACCCAACAACGGGTATAAGCGAACGCGCGTTTGAGCAGGATTGTCGCCGGACAACCATGCTGCGCAAACTGAAAGAAGTGCCGTTTTCGCTGGCGATGGAGCTGAAATACGGCAAAGACGCGATCCTGATGATCTATCTGAACCGGGCCTATCTGGGGGCAGGGGCGCAGGGCTTTCAGGCCGCAAGCCAGCGCTATTTCGGCAAGAATGCCAGCGATGTGAACCCCTCGGAAAGCGCGATGCTGGCCGGTTTGCTGGTCGCACCATCTTATTTTGCGCCTACGCGCAACCTTGAACGTTCGCAAGATCGGGCCAGCGTCATTTTGGGCCTGATGGCCGATCAGGGCTATCTAAGTGACCTGGAGCTGGCCGAGGCGCGCGCCAACCCGGCGCAATTGTCCAAAGCTGCCGAAGACGTGTCAGGCGGCTATTTCACCGATTGGGTGATGGATCTGGTGCCGCCGTTTCTGATTAAGGACATCACCGAAGACCTGATCGTCAGAACCACGTTTGACAGCCGGATACAGGCCGCAGCCGAGGACGCGGTGGCCAAGATTTTCGGGCAGGTTGAAAGAAGGCTCCAACGTGCAGACGGCAGTGATTGTCATGTCGGCTGATGGGGCGGTGCGGGCGATGGTTGGCGGGCGGGATCAGAACCGGGCGGGTCAGTTCAACCGCGCGGTGCAGGCGAAACGCCAAACCGGCTCGTCCTTCAAACCGTTTGTCTATGCAACCGCGCTTGATCTTGGCTATCGCTTTGATTCTATCGTTGAAGACGCGCCGATCACAATCGACATTCCCGGTTCGGGGCCGTGGACACCGAAGAATTACAGTGGAAAATTTCTGGGACCGATCACGCTGACCCAGGCCCTGTCCTACTCCATCAACACCGCAGCGGTGCGGGTCAGCGAAGATGTGGGCCGCGATCTGGTGCGCAAGGTTGCCCGGGATTTCGGCATCAAAAGCGAGTTGGCGAAGGGGCCCGCACTGGCGCTTGGGGCCAGCGAATCAACCTTGCTGGAAATGACCGGTGCCTATGCCGGTATTCTGAATGGCGGCACGTCGGTAAGCCCTTATGGTCTGATCGAGCTTGCGTTGCAGGGCGATGCGGAACCGCTGATGGGCAAATCCGGTGGCCTTGGCGAGCGGGTGATTTCCGAGGATGCGGCGCGGCAACTGGTTTATATGATGAACCAGGTGGCCGAAACCGGATCCGGGCGGCGGGCCTTGCTGCCGGATCGCCAGATTGCGGCGAAAACCGGCACCACCTCGGCGGCACGCGATGCGTGGTTTATTGGTTATACGGCGAATTATGTGGCTGGTGTCTGGATGGGCTATGACGACAATTCCAAACTGACCGGCGTGACCGGCGGCGGCTTGCCAGCCGAAATCTGGCGTGAAACCATGCTGAAAGTCATCGAAGGGACAGAGCCAAAGCCCTTGCCGATGATTGATCCGGTGGCCGAAGCCAGCAGGGAACCCGCAGTCAGGAAACCGAAACGTCAAGACCCCGCCCAGAACATTCTGGAACAAGTGCTTGGCGCGATATTCGGAACGAATTAGGTTTATTTGATTTTGTTCAGATCGCGGATCAGGGTATCGACATTGCCCTTGCGCGCATCAAGCATGGCGGTGATCTCGGTCCGTTCGGTGACCAGAAGGCTGATGCCCTCGATCAGCAAATCGAACATCAGGTCTTTGCCGCTTTTGTCCGACACCTGCCAATCCACTGCGAACGGAGCCTGACCTTTCAGGATCGCGGTCGAATTCACCAAGTAGCCGCGTTTGGTCTTTCGCGCGTCTTTGACGACGATCTTGCCACCCTCAAATTCACGGAACCGCTTGCCCCATTTGCGCGCCATATAGCCGCTGAAGGCTTTGACATAGCGTTTTTGCTGTGAAGGCGGGGTTGTGCGCCAGGCCACACCAAGGGCTGAGCGCGCGATAATCGGCACGTCACCGTATTTGTTGAACAGGGCCTCGAAATCCTTGAACAGGGCAGCTTCCGGCTTGCCGGAATTGATGATCTTGTTAAGGTCACCGACCAGCTTATCGATCAGGGCGACAGCCTGGGTTTTGGTCAGGGCGACGGCTTGTCGCGGAAGCATCGCCAAAGACGCCAAAACCGCCCCGCCAATAATCAGATCACGTCGTTTCAGATTTGATTTATTCGGCATAGGGATCCTCCAAATCATCTTCGTTCAAACCACCATACAGTTGAAAACGGCGGCTTTGCAGATATAACAAACGCCCCTGCGCATAGCTGTCTTCGCTTTCATAGAGAACGGATTCCACGATATCAGAGAACCTGTTGCGATCCCCGAGCGAGTTCAGGATATGCGAGGCGGTGCCAATCGTGCGAAAGTTGCCGGGCAGCACATAGTTCATCGGATTGAGAACGAAATCAACAGCGATGCCCACGGTTTCGCGTTGGGTGCGGCCGCTATAGACGGGCAGTTCCAGATATGTGCCCTCGGGCACGCCCCAGACAAAAAGGGTCTCGCCGAAATCGGTACCATATTCCGGCAGCCCGTTCTGGGTGGCAACATCGAAAATACCACCAAGCCCGACGGTTGTGTTCATCACGAACCTAAAGGAATTGCCAAAAAACTCGGTCATATTCAGTTGTAGCAGGTCATTCACCATCACGCCCGGCAGGGACATGTTGGACGAAAAGTTGCTGACCCCTTGCGAGACTGGCCCACGGGTGATTGCGCCATATGCGCCAGAAGCCGGCTTCAGGATGGCCTTGTCCAGGGATTTGTTGAACGCGTGAACCTTGCGGTTACCAGCCTCATAAGGGTCATTGATGCCGGTTTCGCGCGGGGCAGTGGTGCAGGCGGACAGCGCCAACGCCAGTACGATCAGGACTGGTGCCAAAAACCTGTTGCTCTGGTTGCGGCCGAAATACGGCATGCGGACTCCACCCTCTCGAAAATGCACTGCGATATATATGCTTTGGGGAATTGAATCCCAGATTGAACCTGCGTGCAAGAGCCGCTTGTACCATTTTTAACACAAATCTGCGATTCAATGTTGGAGTTGGTGGTGGAATCCCGTAATCTCCAACCATAGTTTAAGAATATCAGCGCATTGAGGATCACACATGAACCCAGCACAGGGCCGAAGCGAGCTGCGGAAAGCATTGCGCGCCAGTTGGAAGCTGTTCGGCACTACGTTCGTTTTCAGCTTTTTCGTGAACGCGCTGATGCTGACCGGGCCGATCTATATGTTGCAGGTCTATGACCGCGTGCTTGGCAGCCGGTCCGAGGAAACCCTGCTGGCCCTGTCGATATTGGTGGCATTTCTGTACCTGATGATGGGCTTTCTGGATTACGCCCGTGGCCGCGTTCTGGCCCGCGCCGGGGCGGTTTTCCAGACATTGCTTGACCATCGGGTATTCACGACGGTGCTGCGCCAGGCCGGTTTGTCGGCTGGGCGGCTTGGCCCCAATACCGGGTTGCGCGATCTTGAGGCGGTGCAGCGGTTGTTTTCCTCGCCCGCGATGTTTGCGGTGTTTGATATCCCGTGGACACCGGTTTTCCTGTTGGCGATTTTCATTTTCCACCCGTGGCTCGGATATCTGGCCGTGGGCGGCGGCACCTTTCTTATCATGATTACATTTCTGAACCAGTGGATGACAAAACGCGTGGTCGCCGAGGCGAATATGGCCACGGCGCAGGCTGATCTGTTCGCCGATGCCGTCCGCAACGAGGCCGAACTGGTGCAGAGCCTTGGTATGCGCGCGGCGGTGTTTGATCGCTGGATGCGCTATCGGGAGTTGTCGTTGTCACGCACCATGTCGTCAAGCGATCGCACCGGCACGTTTTCCAGCGCCACCAAGACCATTCGCCTGTTCTTGCAATCGGCGATGCTGGGGCTTGGCGCTTATCTGGTGTTGCAGGGCGAGATGACGGCTGGCGCGATGATTGCGGGCTCGATCCTTTTGGGCCGTGCATTGGCACCGGTTGAACAGGCGATTGGCCAATGGCCGTTGGTGCAGCGGGCGCAAACCGGCTGGCAGCGCCTGTCGGAATTGTTGGAAAAATCACCGTTCGAGGAGCCGAAAACCCAGTTGCCTCCACCGCGCGCCATTCTGGATGTGCAGCAATTGACGGTGATCCCGCCGGGTGACAAACACGCCGCCCTCAGGATGATGTCGTTCCGGCTTGAACCCGGCAAGGCGCTGGGGGTGATCGGGCAAAGCGGGGCGGGCAAATCAACCCTTGCCCGCGCGCTGACCGGTGTTTGGCCGGCGGCGGGGGGTAAAATCCGCCTTGATGGGGCGTCGACGGATCAGTACGAGCCTGATGTTCTTGGCTCCTATATCGGTTATCTGCCCCAGCGGGTGACCCTGTTTGAAGGCACAATCGCCGAAAACATCGCCCGTATGTCGACCGAACCGGACGCGAAAAAAGTTATCGAGGCCGCAAAAAAGGCCGGGGCACATGATGTGATCGTGCGCCTGCCTGATGGCTATGACACGCGGGTCACAGCCCATGGCGGGCGACTGTCGGGTGGGCAGGTGCAGCGCATCGGGCTGGCGCGCGCCATGTATGGCAATCCGGTTTTGCTGGTGCTGGACGAACCGAACTCGAACCTTGATTCCATCGGCTCGGACGCATTGAACGCTGCCATTCGCGAAATGAAATCCCAGGGTCAGTCGGTTATCATCATGGCGCACAGACCTGCCGCCATCGCTGAATGCGAACTGCTGCTGGTGATCGAAGACGGCCTGGCCAAAGCCTTTGGCCCGCGTGATGAAGTGTTGCAAAAGCAGGTCCAGAATCACGGGCAGGTCAACAAATCGATCGCGGCGGGTGCCAAAAGCGGGGCCACCTCATGAGCGATGTCGCAAGGATCAGCGGGCCGAAACCCTGGCGCGCGCGCGGGCCGATGGTGGTTGGTTATCTGGCGGTTCTTACGCTGGTTGCGGGGTTTGGCACATGGAGCGTTGAAACCACGATTTCCGGTGCGATCATCGCCCCCGGGCAGATCGAGGTTGAGCGGAACCGGCAGGTTGTGCAGCACCCGAATGGCGGCGTGGTCGGTGAAATTCTGGTAACCGAAGGGGCGATTGTGAAAGCTGGTGACGTGCTGTTGCGGCTGGATGATACGGTGGTTCAATCCGAACTTGCGGTGATTGAAAGCCAGTATTTCGAGCTTGTCGCCCGACGCGGACGGCTTGAGGCCGAGCGGGACGAAGCGGCTGATGTCAAGTTTGATCCGGGTCTGGTTGAGGCGGGCAATGGCAATTCAGAACTGCAAAACCTGATCGAAGGGCAGATGCGCCTGTTCAGGGCGCGGCTGGAATCACAAAAGCGCGAAACCGAACAGATGGATGAACGACCCAGATCGAGGCTCAAATAGACGGGCTGAGTGCGCAATATGATGCGCAGGTCAAGCAATTGGCGCTGGTGCAACAAGAACTTAAAGATCAGCAAAAGCTGCTGGCCAAGGGGCTTGCGCAAGCCTCGCGGGTGTCGTCGCTGCAACGTGAGGCGGCGCGGATTGAGGGTGTGATGGGTGAAATCACCGCCTCCAAAGCCGAGGCCGGCGGCCGTTTGATCGAAGCCGGTATCGGTATCCTGCGCCTTGAAACCGGTCGGCGGGAAGAGGCGATTTCGCGCCTGCGTGACTTGCAATATCGTGAGTTGGAGCTGTTTGAAAAGCGCGCCCTGCTGCGCAACACCCTGTCGCGGCTTGAAATTCGCGCCCCCGCCAGCGGCCAGGTTTACGGGCTTCAGGTTTACGCCGTGCGGTCTGTTATCCGGCCCGCCGAACCTTTGATGTATATCGTGCCGCAAGATCGGCCCCTGGTCATTCAAAGCCGGATTGACCCCACTAACATAGATCAGGTTTTTGTTGGTCAGGACGTGACTTTGC
>JAADIC010000187.1 GCA_013151535.1 Alphaproteobacteria bacterium
CTTCGATCTGGCGCGCTGTGACGCGCTGGGGTTCCACCGATTTCAGCCCATAGGTGCCAAAAGTCAGGTCGGTGCCGCCCTTGGCCTGACCGCGGATACGGCCTTTGAACATTTTGCGGTATCTGGGGCGTTTTGGTTGTAACATTGTTCAGTCCTTTATTACCGGCGGCCGCCAGCACCACGTGGGGCCGGGCCTTCCTGAAGCTCTTGCAGGCGGCGGTCGCGCGCTGCCGGGTCGTGCTCCATGATCTCACCTTTGAAAATCCAGACCTTGATGCCGATGATGCCGTAGGCGGTGACCGCCTCGACAGCAGCGTAATCAATGTCGGCGCGCAGGGTGTGCAGGGGCACGCGGCCCTCGCGATACCATTCGGTGCGGGCGATTTCCGCGCCGCCAAGGCGACCGGCGACGTTGACCCGGATACCAAGGGCACCCATGCGCATGGTGTTTTGCACAGACCGCTTCATGGCGCGGCGGAAGGATATCCGGCGTTCCAGTTGCTGAGATATGCCTTCGGCGACCAGTTGCGCGTCCATTTCCGGTTTGCGCACCTCGACGATGTTCAGGTGCAGTTCGCTGTCGGTCATGGCGGCGAGTTTGGCGCGCAGGGTTTCAATGTCTGCGCCCTTTTTGCCGATGATGACGCCGGGGCGCGCGGTGTGCACGGTGACGCGGCATTTTTTATGCGGGCGTTCGATGATGACGCGGGAAATACCGGCCTGCTTGCAGTCGGATTTGATGAAGGCGCGCATCTTGATGTCTTCCAGCAGCAGGTTGCCGAAATCTTTGCTTTCGGCGTACCAGCGGCTGTCCCAGGTGCGGTTGATCTGCAGGCGCATGCCTATCGGATTAATTTTCTGACCCATCAGGCTTGCTCCTCTACCTGGCGCACCAGGATTGTCAGTTCCGCGAACGGTTTCATGATTTTGCCAAAGCGGCCACGGGCGCGTGGGCGACCGCGTTTCAGGGTCAGGTTCTTGCCAACCCAGGCCTCGGCCACCACCAGCTCGTCAACATCCAGGTTATGGTTGTTTTCCGCATTGGCAATCGCGCTTTGCAGGCATTTCTTGACGTCACCGGCGATGCGTTTTTTGCTGAAAGTCAGATCCGTCAGCGCCTTGTCAACTTTTTTGCCACGGATCAGCTGTGCCAAAAGGTTCAGCTTTTGCGGGCTGGTGCGCAGCATCTTGGTTTTCGCCATAGCCTCGTTATCAGCGACGCGGCGGGGGTTTTTATCTTTGCCCATGAATTAACTCCGCTTCGCTTTTCTGTCGGCGGCATGACCGTGATAGGTGCGGGTCGGCGAATATTCACCGAACTTCTGACCGATCATGTCTTCGCTGACGTTGACAGGGATATGCTTGCGGCCGTTGTAGACACCAAAGGTCAGGCCGACGAATTGCGGCAGGATGGTGCTGCGGCGCGACCAGATCTTGATGACTTCGTTGCGGCCGGATTCTTTAGATTTCTCGGCTTTTTTCAGCACGTAAGAATCGACAAACGGGCCTTTCCATACAGAACGTGACATGTCTAACGGCCCTTTCTTTTGGCGTGGCGCGACCGGATGATCAGCTTACCAGAGGCTTTTTTCTTGTTGCGGGTTTTGGCGCCCTTGGTGGGCTTGCCCCAGGGCGTTACCGGATGGCGGCCACCGGATGTGCGGCCCTCGCCACCACCATGGGGGTGGTCGACCGGGTTCATAACCACACCGCGCACGGACGGGCGGATGCCCTTGTGGCGGTTGCGGCCAGCTTTGCCGAGGTTCTGGTTCGAGTTGTCGGGGTTGGACACGGCGCCAACGGTGGCCATGCATTCCTGACGCACCATGCGTAGTTCGCCCGAGGACAGGCGTATCTGAGCGTAGCCACCGTCACGACCGACAAACTGGGCGTAAGTGCCGGCAGCGCGGGCAATCTGGCCGCCTTTGCCCTCTTTCATCTCGATATTGTGGATGATCGTGCCGATCGGCATACCGGAAAACGGCATGGCGTTGCCCGGTTTCACGTCAACCTTGGCACCTGCAATCACCTTGTCACCAACACCCAGACGTTGGGGGGCGAGGATATAGGCCTGCTCGCCATCGTCGTATTTGACCAGCGCGATGAACGCGGTGCGGTTGGGGTCATATTCGATGCGCTCAACTGTCGCCGAAACGTCCAGTTTGTTGCGTTTGAAATCGACAATGCGATAAAGACGCTTGGCGCCCCCACCCTTGCGACGCATCGTGATCCGTCCGGTATTGTTCCGGCCGCCGTGTTTGGACAATCCCTCGGTGAGGGATTTAACGGGTCGGCCTTTCCAAAGCTCCGAACGGTCGATCAGAACCAGCCCACGCTGGCCTGGCGTCGTCGGTTTATACGACTTTAATGCCATGCTTTCTGTCTTCCGTTTGGTTTGCGCCGCGAGCGGCGCGTTTGGTTAAAGTGTCGACCCCTAAAGGCCGGTTGATACGTCGATCGTGTTGCCTTCTTCAAGCGTCACGTAGGCTTTTTTGACATCGCGCCGCTTGCCCGGCTGGCCGCGAAATTTCTTGACCTTGCCCTTGGTGATAGCGGTGTTGACCGCCTTCACTTTAACGCCAAACAGGTTTTCCACCGCTTCCTTGATCGCCGGTTTGTTGGCATCCATCGCCACCTCAAACACCACGGCCCCATGTTCGGATGCCATCGTGGCCTTTTCGGTGATGATCGGCTTGCGGATCACATCGTAATGTTCTGCTTTCGCGCTCATGCTAAACGGGCCTCCAATGCTGCAACGCCGGCCTTGGTGATCACCAGAGTGTCGCGTTTCAGGATGTCATAGACGTTGGCGCCCATGGACGGCAGCACGTCAACACCGTTGATGTTGGATGCGGCGCGGGCGAAATTGTCATTTACCTCGGCACCATCAATCACCAGTACACGCTTCCAGCCCTGCTCCTTGATCGCCTTGGCCAGCACGCTGGTTTTGGCGTCCTTTAGCGTCGCCTCGTCCAGGATCACCAGATTGCCGGTCGCCGCTTTGGAAGACAGCGCGTGCTTCAGCCCCAGCTTGCGGAACTTTTTGGTCAGCTCATGGCCGTGGCTGCGCACTTTGGGGCCTTTGTAGACACCACCACCGCGAAAGATCGGTGCCGAGCGGGCGCCGTGGCGCGCGCCACCGGTGCCTTTTTGGCGGTAAATCTTCTTGGTGGAATAGCTCACCTCGGAGCGGGTTTTCACCTTGTGAGTACCGGCCTGCGCATTGTTGCGCTGCCAGCGCACGACGCGGTGCAGGATATCGGCGCGGGGTTCCAGGCCCCAGATCGCATCGTCCAGATCGACGGAACCGGCCTTTTTGCCGTCCAGTTTAATGGCATCAGCTTTCATCTTTATCGCCCCCTTCGGCGGCATCGCTTGCCGGTGCTTCTGTATCAGCGGCGTCGGACGCTTCCATTGCGGCTTTTTGTGCGGCGTCGGCGGCCTCGTTTGCGGCGGCTTCAGCAACGGCAGCTTCGGCGGCGGCTGCGTCAGCCGCTTCCTGTGCAGCCTTTTCGGCAGCAGCGGCCTGAGATTTCAACGCCGCCGGATAAATCACGTTTTCCGGCACGGCCTTTTTCACCGCGTCCTTGATTGTGACCCAACCGCCTTTTGACCCCGGCACCGCGCCCTTGACCATGATCAGGCCACGGTCGGCGTCAGTACGGATCACCTGCAGGTTCTGCGTGGTGACCTTGGCGGCCCCCATGTGGCCGGCCATTTTCTTGCCCTTGAACACCTTGCCTGGGTCCTGGCACTGGCCGGTTGAGCCGTGGGACCGGTGGCTGATCGACACGCCGTGGGTAGCGCGCAGGCCTTTGAAATTCCAGCGCTTCATCGCCCCGGCGAAACCTTTACCGATGGATGTGCCGGACACGTCGACGAACTGGCCCTCGAAATAATGGTTGGCGGTAATCTCCTCGCCCACATCAATCAGGTTTTCAGGGGCGACCCGGAATTCCGCGATTTTGCGTTTCGGGGCCACCTTGGCAGCCGCGAAATGGCCGCGCATCGGTTTGGACGTGCGTTTGGCCTTGGCCACACCAGCACCCAGCTGAACAGCCGAATAGCCGTCTTTTTCAGCCGTGCGTGTCGCCACCACCTGCAGATTGTCCAGCTGCAGCACCGTCACCGGTATCTGCTTGCCGTCATCCATGAACAGACGGGTCATGCCCATCTTTTTCGCAATTACACCAGAGCGCAACATGTCTGATCCGCCCCCTTATACTTTGATTTCAACATCCACACCGGCAGCCAGGTCGAGCTTCATCAGCGCGTCCACGGTCTGTGGTGTGGGGTCAACGATATCCAAGAGCCGCTTATGGGTGCGGATTTCGAATTGTTCACGGGATTTTTTATCGACGTGCGGGCCGCGCAGCACGCAGAACTTTTCAATTCTATTGGGCAGCGGAATGGGTCCGCGCACATTGGCGCCGGTGCGTTTGGCGGTCGAGACGATTTCGGCGGTACTGGCGTCCAGTATCCGGTAATCGAACGCCTTCAGGCGGATGCGAATTGTTTGGCTTTTAGGGGCCATGTGACGTGCCTTTCGCGGCTTGAGATTGATAGGTGGAGGGCCGGGTTTGGCCCCCCACGTCGAACCTTTATTCTTTACTCAATAATTTTACTGACCACACCGGACCCAACCGTGCGCCCACCTTCACGGATAGCGAAGCGCAGCTTTTCTTCCATCGCGATCGGTGCGATCAGTTCAACCTCGAACTTCAGGTTGTCGCCGGGCATCACCATTTCGGTGCCGCTCGGAAGCTCAACCGTGCCGGTGACATCCGTGGTGCGGAAGTAGAACTGCGGACGGTAGTTCTTGAAGAACGGCGTGTGGCGGCCGCCCTCTTCCTTGGTCAGGATGTAAACCT
>JAADIC010000184.1 GCA_013151535.1 Alphaproteobacteria bacterium
CACCGCCTAATGGTGTCAGTTCCGAGTTAAACAGGGTATTGAAAATGGACCGACTAACAGAAATGGAAGCGTTTGCTTCAGTGGTAGATCAGGGGGGATTTACCGATGCTGCACGCAAAATGGGTATATCAAAATCGGCGGTAAGCAAGCACGTCTCGTCGCTTGAAAGCCGCCTTGGTGCGCGTCTGCTTAACCGTACAACGCGGCGTGTCAGCCCGACAGAAATTGGCCTTGCATATTACGACAAGGCCCGTCGGGTTTTGAATGACGCGGGTGAGGCCGATGCCATGGTCACCTCGATGCAGGCGGCCCCGAGCGGGTCTTTGCGATTGTCGGCAGCCAATGATTTTGGCGTCAATCATATCTCGGCCGCGCTGGGCGGGTTCTTGCATCAGTATCCGGAAATCAACGTCAATCTTGTGTTGAACAACCGGTATGTGGAGCTGATTTCGGAAGGGTTTGATCTGGCCATTCGCATTGGCGAAATGGAAGACAGCACCTTACGGGCAAGAAAGCTGACCGAGGCCAACATGAAAATGGTTGGCGCACCGGAATATTTTGCCAAGCATGGCAAGCCTGCCCGGATTGACGATCTGAACGAGCACGAGTTGCTGCATTATTCGAACCAATCCAGCGGCAATGTCTGGAAACTAACCTCACCCACCGGCGAAACCCGCCAGATCAGAACCACCGGTTGTCTGACAGTGAATGACGGGCAATCCCTGCTGACGGCAGCGGCAGCCGGCCTTGGCATCGCCTATCTGCCCAGCTTTTTGTATCACGAGAAACTGGAACTGGGCCTGCTGGAAGAAGCCATGCCGGAACTGCCGGTCGAGCGGCGCGGGATTTACGCGGTCTATCCGCCGGGCCGGTACACCCAACCAAAACTGCGCGCATTCATCGACTTTCTGGTCGAGCATTTCAAACACAAAGGTCCAGAAGAGTGGTAAGAAATTCACACTAAGTCTGGTTCTACGCTTAGGTGCGGGAAGGGTCCGGTTTGCGCAAGTCGCCACCGGGCCTTTTCTTTGCGGTATGGGTCTATTGATGAACCGTCACCACAACCTCGACACGGCGGTTTTTATCCCGGCCTTCGTCGGTTGCATTGGTGGCGCGCGGTGACAGATAGCCAACCCCTTCGGCGGAAAGTTGCGCAGGGTTCACGCCATAAGTTTCAACCAGACGCGCCATAACCGAATCGGCGCGTTTGCGCGACAGGGTGATATTGCCTTCAAGCGAGCCTGACGCATCGGTATGCCCGACAAGAACCACCGTCTTTTCAGTATCTGCCGCCAGAAGCGTGGCCAGTTCCTGCAGAGCGGTCGAAGGATTGCCGCTGAGTTCGGACGAGCCCTTCAGAAATTCCAGCCCCTCAAGCACAACCGCGCCGTTCACGTTTAACCGGTCTTCAAGGCTTGGTTTAAGCAGCAGTTCTGTTTCTGGTGTGGTCTGCTTGGTTGATTGCGCCACAATTGGTTGCACAAATTGTCCGGCCCCGATTTTGGTATATTGGATAAAGCCACGATCCGGGCTTTTACTGACCAGAAGGCCAACAAACTCTTCTTGCCCATCCACCAGCTTAGAGGCTGATAAATAACGGAAATCCCCGAGATCGACATGCATTTCCGGCTCGTCCACCACATCGGCATTGAAGCGGAAATCAAAGCCGCCACAGGCTTTGGTTTCGCATTCAAACAGCACCTTGTACCCGGCCTCTTCAAGCTGGTTGCGCAGGGGCGAAATCAGGCCAAGGGTTTCGGCCTTGATGTTCGGGGTTTTCCAGACCTGACGCGTGATCGAACCCGCCGCCTTCGCGGTATCAATTTTGCCCGACCTGTAAGGGCCAACCGGAATTTGCAGCACCGCCGCCGCCTCTAGCGATTCATAGCCCTGCACCGACCCTTCGGGAAAGGTCAGCAAATCCTGCGCGGCCACAGACAGTGGTGCCACTAAAGCCAGCAGGCTGAATATGAGCGGTCGTGTCATCATCGGTTTTGTGAATGATACTCGATATTGGGTTGTTTATCTACGGCGTTGGAGACGCGGTTGGACATGTTGAAAAACCCGGTGACCGAGGCGATATCCCAGATATCCGCGTCAGTGAAACCGGCGTCGCGCAGCGCCTGACGATCAGGTTCTTCGATCTTGTGGCCCTCTTCCGTCATCTTGGCGGCGAAATCCAGCATCGCCTTGTGACGGGTGGACAGATCGGCGGCGCGGTAGTTCATCACCAGAACCTCGCCCAATGTCGGATCACCGGAAAGCTGGCGAACAGCCGCGCCATGGGCGGTCAGGCAGTAAAAACAATGGTTGATCGAGGAGACAACAACCGCGATCATCTCGCGCTCCAGCTTGGACAGCCCGCTGGGGCCAAGCATCAGATCGTTGTAAAGTGCGGTAAAGCCGTTCAGCTTGTCGATGTTGAACGCATAGGCTGCCAGCACGTTTGGCACAAAGCCCAGCTTTTCAACGCAAAGGTCGAAATAGCGCTGGGTTTCTTCGGGCAGCGGGTCAACCATTGGCAGGTCAAGCGCATGCACCGGTTTGTCTTTAACGCCCACTCACAAGCCTTTCATTTCATTCGATAATGGTACTTACCCACAACCTGCATGCCAAGGCTAGTGTACAAACTGCGCGCAGGCAGGTTTTCGCTTGTCACAATGACCGAGAAAACCTCTGCCCCTTGCTCCATCGCCCAAATCGCTGCGCGGCGCATCATCTTGCGGGCGACACCAAATCGGCGCAACTCCGGCACCACCTCTAGCGCGTGAAGCATTGCGATTTCGTTATCAAGGGCGATAAAGGCGACACCGGCGGGGGTTTGATCGAAGCGGCTGAACAGAAAGGCCTTGGGATCGGGGACGCGCCGCATCACCTCGATGCGCGGTTTGGCGATGCCGCCCTTGGCCCAAATCTCCTGCATCAGGGCCAGCGGCTCAACGCACGGAATGGCGTCATGCGGATCGGTGGAATGTTGGGCTAGCGCGCTAGCGGGGTGGGCGAAGATTAGGACAGGGTCAACGAGCTTGTAACCGCGCGTTTCCAGCGCGGCATCCAGCGCGGTATTGTGGTCTTGCAGCATGAAGATTTCAGGCTGGTCCATGGCGCGCATTGCGTCTTCGGCCTGATCTATGTCGACTTCATCAACCTGTTGATCCGTCGTCGCCGCCGAAACCCGTTTGCCGCCACCCATGCCACGGCGAAGGGTCCACGGGCCATGCGCAAACATTTCCTTTGCGGCCCACGTCGCATCCATCGCGCCCAAAAGCCGCGTTTGATCCGGTAGGCCACTCATAATTCACGCGCCTCGGGAAACAGGGCCGAAAGATCAAAAACAGCGGCCTCCAAAAGCGTGCGATCCGAACAGCGAAACACGATATTCGCCCCGAACCTGCCTTGCAGAATGAACGGATAAGAGCCGATGGAAACTTTGGCATGTCGCGCGGCAACCTCACCCAGCGGCCCGGCGATTTCACCCTCGGGCCGATCAATCCGCAAGGTGCGTGACAGCAGTGGCACACCTCCGGTTAGGCCTGGCAAAACTGAACTAACCATGGCCTGAAACACCGCCGGAACCCCGGCCATCACATGCACATTTTCAATCGTGAAACCGGGCGCGACCGAAACCGGATTGTCGATTAACAAAGCCCCGTCAGGTATACGCGCCATGCGCAGGCGGGCGTCGTTCAGCTCGCCCCCGTTGCGCCCTGTATAGGCCTCAAGCAGCGCGCGGGCATCATCGCGCACGTCAATCGCCACCTCGAACGCCGCCGCCATCGCATCGGCGGTAATATCGTCATGGGTCGGCCCAATCCCGCCCGAGCTGAACACATGATCCCAGCGCGCGGACAATTCACGCACCGCGCGCAGGATGTTGTGGTGGTCATCATCCACCACCCGCACCTCTTTCAGATCAATCGCCGCCGCGCACAGTTGATCCGCCAGAAACCCGATATTTTTGTCGCGGGTGCGCCCTGACAGGATCTCGTCGCCGATCACCAGAAATGCCGCTGTAGGATTGGCCATGCTCGCCCCGATCTTGTCGCTTGGTCGCGCAAGGTATAAGGCCACGCCATGCAGTTTCAAACCCCCCTTATCCGCGCCACGCTGATCCGCCGCTATAAACGCTTTCTGGCCGATGTGATCTTGCCCGATGGGCGTGAGGTGACGGCCCATTGCGGCAATCCCGGCGCGATGACGGGGTTGAAGGACGGGGGGATGCGGGTTTGGATTGAGCGGAACGACGATCCAAAACGCAAGCTGCGTTACAGTTGGAAGCTGTGCGAACTGCCCAATAATCACTGGGCCTGCGTTGATACCAACATGCCAAACGCGCTGGTGGCCGAGGCGCTGGCGCTGGGCGGAATTCCTGAACTTGCGGTGTATGCGAATATCCGCTCCGAGGTGAAATACGGTAAGAACAGCCGCATCGACTTTCTGTTGACAGGCGACGGCCTGCCGAATTGTTACGTCGAGGTCAAAGCCGTCACACTTCAGCGCACCCGCGATTTGGCCGAGTTTCCCGACAGCGTCACCGAACGCGGTGCCAAGCATCTGGGCGAACTGATCGAGATGGTCAAACAAAGCCACCGCGCGGTCATGCTCTATGTGGTCCACCGCACCGACTGCATCCGCTTCAAGATCGCTGCCGATGTGGATGCGAATTATGCAAGGCTGTTCGATCAGGCGCGGGTTGCTGGGGTTGAGATGCTGGCCTACACCACCGAAATGAACGAAACCGGCGTCACACTGACAACCCGCCTGCCAGTTGACCCTGAAAAACAAATTTAGCCCGCCCTCTGGCATCATTCCAAGATTACGCTTATCTAACCAAAAACACCCAAGTTGGAGCATTCCCGTGGAAGGTCAA
>JAADIC010000195.1 GCA_013151535.1 Alphaproteobacteria bacterium
GTGCGTTGGCGCGAAAATTGTATCGGGCATACGGTCGAGCGGCAACCGCCCGGAGGCAGGCCACGCGGGCGCAACCCGTTAGGGCCGCTCAGATTTTCCCAAATCCCGGCGCGACGCCGCTTGGTACTCGCAAAAATCTGAGCGGCTGAGTGGGTCAGATATTATGGACGCGGCTCTGAACCTTATTCGTGAACTTCAACCTCGGGCGCATCCCCGTGATCCCCATCACCACCATGCATCTTTTCCTCGATTTCATGCGGAATGTCGGCCTGGCTGAATTTTTCCTGTTCGTCCTTGCTGTGAATGAACGCGATGATGGCGGCAAGTTCTGAGCCGTCCAACTCGATCTGGCCACCCAGTTCTTCGTCTTGCATGGCAATCATGGCACCCGCGCCGCGCCACATATTGGCGGCGAAATCAAACGCATTCATGGGCGGCTGCATCCAATCAGCATTGAACTCGGGCGCATCTTCGCCACCGATACCGTTGATCGAGTGGCAGATCACACAGCCTTTGGAGGCAAACAGTTTGCGCCCGCGCTCGGCATCAAAGGCCGGTACGGCCAGACCGTTTTCCAAAATGAAACCCGAACGGGACATTTGATCGCTGATTTGTGCATCGTGGTTTTCGTCATTGGTCGCGAACGCGGCTGGTGCCGCCAAGAGCGCGGCAAACCCCACGCCAAGGGCGAGTATCCTGATAGACATGGCAGTCTCCTTTTCAGTTGTTTGTGAAAGTGTATCGCGATTTTGCCTAGATACGCCATAGCTGACGGACATTGATCTATATCAATTTTTTCTAACCCTGGCAGTCAATATTGGTATACCATTGCATATTTCACACGGTGCGAGCGATTTTTGCCGCCAGCGCGCCAAAATTCCGTGCGTTACCGCCGCCCCAATCAGCCGTCAGGGACCGGAACAAAACAGCTTGCGACCGGTGGATAATGCCGTCCGAAATCACTTTCAAATGGTTGGCTTTCAGCGTGTCGCCCGATGATGTGATATCGGCAATCGCCTCGGCGGTCAGGTTTTTGACCGTACCCTCGGTTGCGCCCTGGCTGTCGACAAGCTGATAATCAGCCACCCCGCGATCGCGCAAAAAATCCCGTACCAGCGCGTGATATTTGGTGGCAATGCGCAAACGAAACCCGTGATCGGCGCGAAACTGCGCTGCCGCCGCGTCCAGATCATCGAGCGTATCCACATCGATCCATGTCCTGGGCACCGCGACGATCAGATCCGCCTGACCAAAGCCGAGCTTTGCCAACTCGGTCGTGGTTTGCGCCCAGTTCGGGGTTTTTTCGCGCACCAGATCGGTGCCGGTCACACCCAGATGGATGCGCCCCGCCGCCAGTTCGCGCGGGATTTCACCAGCCGATAGCAGCACCAATTCGACCCCCTCAACCCCCGTGACCGCCCCGGCATATTCACGCTCAGAACCGGTGCGCGAAAGCTCGATACCGCGCGCACGGAACCAGTCAAACGTCTTGTCCTGCAAGCGCCCTTTAGACGGGATGCCAAGTTTGATCGTCATGGCGCACCCTCGCTTAACGCCAGCATGAATTCGGGGCGGATCACCCCGCCGACCGCCGGAATGGAGCGCCCCTGCCCCAACACCGCCGTCAGCGCATCATAGCGCCCGCCGCTGGCGATCACCGGCAGATCATCGCGATTTTCGGCGTAAAAGCCAAACACGAACCCGTCGTAATATTCCATCGTAGTGCGGCCATAGCTGCCTTCAAAATCAAGCGCATCCACATTGATGCCACGCGCGGCAAGGGCCGCAAGGCGCGCCTCGAAGCGGTCCACTGCGCAGCGGATCGCGGGCATGTCACGCTCGATCTCGCGCAAGCTAGCAAGCGCCGTCGAGGATTTTTCACGCAACGTCAAAATGCCGTTCAGCAATGCCACTTGCGCGGACGATATTTTCGGCGCAGTGGCATCAGCTTGCAAGGCGCATATGCGGGCCGTGATTTCAGACGGGCTGCGCAGGCCCACATGGGTGCCTTGGGTTGAAATCAGATCGCGCACCCCGGTTTTTTCAAGCGATGCCAACAGCTTGGCACGACTGTTCGGAACCGGCACCGCGCCGCTAAACCGGTCCAGCAATTGGCGAAACCGGTTGGGCCGCCAGATGTGGCGGGCAAGGGCGGATTTGCGCCGCTCAAGCGTATCCAGACCGGCAACAGCCGCCGTCAAAATCCCCAGATCACCGGTTGCGGCGCGCAATTTCAGCGGGGCAAGAACCTCGGCAAACAGCGCAAAAACCTCGGCGTCCGAGGCGGTGGGATCAGCGCGATCAAACAGTTCGAACCCGACTTGCAGATATTCCGAAGCGCGGTCCGAGCCTGCCTCCTGACGTCGCCAAACCGGGCCCTGATAGGTGTAGCGCGCAGGCTCCGCGCCCTCGTTCATATGCATCTGCACGACGGGCACCGTGAAATCCGGGCGCAACATTTGTTCGCCGTTGATGGCGTCATGGGTGACGTAAGCGCGCGCGCGGATGTCTTCGCCGTAAAGGTCCAGCAAGGTTTCGGCCGGTTGCAGGCTGGCGGCCTCGACCGGTAGCGCACCTTGGGTAAGGAAAAACTCCGACAGGCGGTTAGCCTCGGCCTTTATGCGGGCGCGACGGTCGTTCAGCATGGCTTAACCATCGGCGCGCGCGATCATCTTGCGCACTTCATCCACCAAGTCAGCGCGCTTGATTTCGATCTGTGCCGGTTGGGATTTCCATTCCTCGTTGGTGGTCATTTCCGCCGCCAGACGCGCACCCAGCGCCAGATCCTTGATCTGCACCACACCGCGTTTCTGTTCATCAGTGCCTTCGATCACCGCCACGGGCGAGTTGCGTTTATCGGCGTATTTCAACTGGTTACCGAAGTTTTTCGGGTTGCCGAGGTAAACTTCAGCGCGAATTCCGGCATTGCGCAATTCGGCCACCATGGTCTGATAATCGGCCATGCGGGCCTTGTCCATGACGGTGACAACGACCGGCCCCTTGGCCTGATTTTCAACGCGTCCCTTGGCGTGGAGGGCGGCCAAAAGGCGGTCAACGCCGATGGAAACGCCGGTGCCGGGAACCGTCTGACCGGTGAAGCGCTTGACCAGATCATCGTATCGCCCACCACCGGCAACTGAGCCGAACTGGCGCTTGCGGCCTTTTTCGTCAAGGATTTCAAAGGTTAACTCGGCCTCATAAACTGGGCCGGTGTAGTAGCCGAGGCCGCGCACGACGGAGGGGTCAATGACAATACGGTCGGGAGCCTTGGGCTGCTAGAAGATCGGCGATCTGTTCTAACTCATTCACCCCTTCAAGACCTTCAACAGAGTTGGCTACAACTTCTTTGAGATGGGAAATAGTCTTAGCATTATCGTTTGCACGCGCGTTCAGGAATGCAAGAAACCCGTCCACGATATAGTGCGGCAAGCCCAATCCGGCAATAAACGCTCCAGATTGGTCTTTCCTTCCTTCCCCTAAAAGCAAACTCACTCCTTCACTACCCACTTTATCAAACTTATCCAGTGTCCTCAAAATATCATCCGATCTAGCTTCGATATTCTGAATATTTAGTTCGAGCGCATCTTTGCCCATGCTTGTAAGCTCGTGTTCAAATGTTCTGGCGGCTTGCTGCTCAGTGACGCTCCGAACAATTCCGTTCAAAACTTTCCGATTATTCACCCGAATGATGTAATCCCCACGCTCAATCCCAACGGCCTCAAGCGTGTCAGCCAACATCGCGCAAATCTCGGCATCCGCTGCGACCGAACCGGACCCAACCGTATCCGCATCACATTGATAAAATTGACGAAAACGACCCGGCCCGGGCTTTTCATTGCGCCAGACCGGCCCCATGGCATAGCGCCGGTATGGCGTTGGCAACTCGTTGCGATGCTGGGCGAACACCCGCGCGAGCGGTGCCGTCAGATCATACCGCAAGGCCAGCCAGTCGCCCTCGGCATCTTCCTGCCAGGCAAAAACACCTTCGTTGGGGCGGTCAACATCGGGCAGGAATTTTCCCAACGCCTCGACCGTTTCAACGGCGGAACTTTCCAAGGGGTCAAAGCCGTAACGATGATAAACCTCGGCGATTTTGGCCAGCATTTCGTTGCGTTCCACCACTTCGGCCCCGAAATAGTCACGAAACCCCTTTGGGGGCAGCGCGCTGGGGCGGCGGATTTTCGGTTTGCGGGTTTTGGCCATTGGCTTGGTCCTTGGCGAATTCGGCGTTTTGCCGCTTCCCTAGCGCATGGGGCATTGGGGGACAAGTTCAGCCGCGCAGTTTTACCCTTTGGTCGCGCCGACTTGCGTGTTATGGGCGGGATATGAGCGAGCAAAGAATGAATGACCTTGAGATTGCCATGGCCCATCTTGGCCGTGTGGTCGAGGATTTATCAGACGTGGCTGCGGCGCAGGCCGACGAGATTTCGGTGCTGAACCGAAGGGTGCAGATGCTGATGGAGCGGCTGGCGGATGAAGATTTGGCGAGCGGCGATGCCGCCCCCTTAAGCGATCAGAAACCGCCGCATTGGTGATGCACAAGGCGTACACAACCTGTACACATCCTGTGCATACGATTGGCGGATGATTTTTGAAAAATTTTATCGAAAATTTTTGCGCTTAAGAAAATTCGGGAATTTTCTTCTGAACTCCTTAGTCCGGATATTAATGCCTGGGCAATCCACAGAAATGGAAATTCCACAATATTAAGTTCGACCTGTCTTCAACAAGCGACAATCAGTTTCTATTCATTTTTGTTTAACTGTTGATAGACAATACTAACCACACCAACGCTCCAAATCAGTAGAAAAACATAGGATATCGATGACCAAATTATGGCCCACCATTCTCCCACAATTGAGGGTCCAACAACAGTGTACACCAAAAACGCGCTGCCAATAATCGTGGGAATAGCCCACAACTTGGAAGTCATGTGCTTTGTAGACTTCCAAGAGGCGTGCAAGGAAAATTCTTGATCTATAGCCGTTGCAGGCAAAACCAGCGAATACCTAAACGACAAGAACAGCGCCGGAAACAGAGACAGGAAAACGAATTGAATCACCTTCGGCTCAATCCAAAGTAGCGGAAAAGTTGAGGCAAAAACCCAGTATATATAGAACAAGAATTGGAGCACCAAAAACACAGGAATGGCTACCACAATTGTTAGCAAGCCGAGCAAACTCAGCAAAAGAAAATACCGTCCAATTGCATTTAACCCCGGCCACTGGGGTGTATAGCTATTCGGGATTTTTTTGTTCAACGTAAATTTGTGCCACGCAATTGCGATCCACAGGCTAGCGACCAGCTTCAATGCCAACAATATCGCGTACGCTCCAAAGGGGGCTGTTTGAAGCATTTCGTAACGCGTTCCGCCAGCATCGTAACTATCGCCGCCTGAAATAAGAAAGGAAAGGCTAAGGCGCGCTGCCAATATTACTAGGAACAACGCTCCGCATATTCTTAAAACTGCGATGCCGCTTCCAAAAATTTGGAAAAGACCAATCCGCAATATTGAAATTCCAACCATCTATGCGGCATTCCAATTCAGGGTGGAATGTAAGCTCACTTCAAAACTCCTCGACGGCCACAACGCCCGGCAAACTCTTAATTGCGCCTTTGACTTGAGGTGACACGGGGTATTTTGATTTTAGGTCTACATATACATCCGCTGACGTTTCACCAAGCATCAAACCAAACAAAGAGATTTCAACAGGGCCCCAGCTTCTTGGATCAGTGCCTTCTTTCGCATTTTCCAAAACGGATTTTATCGAAAGGGCAATATCTCCATCATTGATATTGTACTGCAACCCCATCGCTGCCGCATCGGCCACGGCCACGTCGACCAGTTGCACTGAATTGGCCAGCAGTTTGAGCTGGTCGCCTTCAAGGTCGGCTTTAACCGCCAGCACCACGTTGTTGCCGGCACTTAGCAGATCGCGGTATTTTTCCAGACCTTCGGAAAACACCGTGACCTCGTATTGCCCCGTGGGGTCGGTCAGTTGCACGAAGGCGAAACGGTTGCCTCGGGCGGATTTGCGTTCTTGGCGTCCGGCCACGGTTCCGGCGATTTTGGCGGGGATGGAGCGGCGTCCCTCGACCCGTTGCCGCAGTTCAACCAGTGTCAGAACGCCCTTGCGTTTGAGTGGGCCTTGGTAATCATCCAGCGGATGGCCGGACAGGTAAAAGCCGATGGCCTGATGTTCCTGACCCAGCCGTTCGACCGGCAGCCAATCCTCGGGCATCGGCAGGCGGGGTACCGGCAAATCCTCGCCTGAATCACCAAACAACCCGCCTTGGGCGGAGTGGCGATCCTCATGTACCGCTGCCGACCACGCCGCCAGTTTATCGACGCTGGCCAGCACTTTGTTGCGGTTGCCGTCAAGCTGATCGAACGCGCCCGAGCGGGCCAACATTTCCATCGGGCGTTTGCCGATGCGTTTGATATCGACGCGTCGGGCGAAATCAAACAGGTCGCGGAACGGTTTATCGCCGCGTCCTTCGGAGATAAGTTTCATCGCTTCGACGCCAACGTTTTTCAACCCGCCCAGCGCATAGGCGATCTGGCCGTCATGCACCGAAAACGTCGCTTGCGAGCGGTTGACGCAAGGCGGGATCAGCGGGATTTCGAGGCGTTTGACCTCGTCAATATAGACGCCAAGTTTATCGGTCAGGTGCAAATCGCAATTCATCACGGCGGCCATGAATTCGACCGGATGATTGGCCTTGAGCCATGCGGTTTGATAGGAAACGACGCCGTAAGCCGCTGCGTGGGATTTGTTGAAACCGTAATTGGCGAATTTGTCCAGAAGGTTCCAGACCTCGATCGCCTTGTCCTTTTTAACGCCGTTTTCCGCCGCCCCTTTGATGAATTTCGGCCGCTCCGCATCCATCGCCGCCTGAATTTTCTTACCCATGGCCCGGCGCAGCAAATCAGCACCGCCAAGCGAATACCCCGCCATTTCCTGGGCGATCTGCATCACCTGTTCCTGATAGACAATGATGCCCTGGGTTTCGTCCAGCAGATGGTCGATTGAAGGGTGCAGGTTTTCGCGCTCCTTGCGGTGGTTTTTCACGTCACAGAACATCGGGATGTTTTCCATCGGGCCGGGGCGATAGAGGGCCACCAGCGCGATGATATCCTCGATTGTGGTCGGCTTCATCCGGCCCAGCGCGTCCATCATGCCGCTGCTTTCCACCTGAAACACGGCGACGGTTTTGGCGGAGGCGTACAGATCGAAGGTTTTGGGATCATCCAGCGGGATCGCGCCGATGTCGATGTCGATGCCGCGCGCGCGCAGAAGATCAAGCGCGTTCTGGATCACGGTCAGAGTTTTGAGGCCGAGGAAGTCGAACTTGACCAGACCGGCCTGCTCGACCCATTTCATGTTGAACTGGGTGGCGGGCATGTCGGAACGCGGGTCTTTGTAAAGCGGCACCAGCTCATCCAGCGAGCGATCCCCGATCACCACACCGGCGGCGTGGGTTGAGGCGTTGCGCAGCAGCCCTTCGACCTCTTGGGCATAGCCAAGCATGCGGGCGACGACTTCTTCCGATTTCGCCTCTTCGCGCAGGCGTGGTTCATCCGCCAGGGCCTTTTCGATGCTGACGGGTTTGACGCCCTCGACCGGGATCAGCTTTGATATGCGGTCGACCTGACCGTAAGGCATTTGCAGCACGCGACCGACATCGCGCACGGCGGCTTTGGACAACAGCGCGCCGAAGGTGATGATTTGTGCGACGCGGTCGCGGCCATATTTTTGTTGCACATATTCGATCACCTCCTCGCGGCGGTCCATACAGAAATCGATGTCGAAATCCGGCATGGAAACCCGTTCGGGGTTGAGGAAACGTTCAAACAGCAGGCTGTATCGCAACGGATCAAGATCGGTGATGGTCAGGGCATAGGCCACAAGCGAGCCCGCGCCAGAGCCACGGCCCGGGCCGACGGGAATGTTGTTATCCTTGGCCCATTTGATGAAATCAGCCACGATCAGGAAATAGCCGGGAAAGCCCATAT
>JAADIC010000204.1 GCA_013151535.1 Alphaproteobacteria bacterium
GCCACCGGATGGGCAAACAGCCCCCACAGATGCACGTTTTCACACAGCGACAGCAGGCGCTGGACCTCGGGAGTGAAATCGGCGAAGGCGGCGCGTAAATTGTCGGGGTCATCCATCTGATGCCAGCCCTCGGCGGTCCAGCTTGCGCGTTCCTGAACCCCGACGATGTTGATGAGCGCGCCACCGCGCAGCGGATAGGTCACCAGATGGCGCTTGGGGGCCATGCGCACGGTGGCCACGGCGGGCACATCGTAAAGCGGCAGATACCGCGCCTCGACCGTGGCCCGCCACGCGATATGGCCGGTAAATTTCGGCTCTTGCTTCAGGTTCAGGGTCTGGCGGGTCAACGAGCGGATACCATCCGCCCCGATCAGGATTTTGCACATCCTTTGGGTGCCATCTTCAATCGGTAATGTCGCCTGATCGAACCCGACCGCAACCCCCGACACCTTCTTGCCAAACAGCAGCGTCACCCCGTGCCGCTTGGCCGAGGCGGCCAGCATTTCGATCAGATCGGCCCGGTGCATCAACAGATAGGGGTTTTTGTTGTCATGCGCTGAATTGGCCATTTCAAGGCGGGCCACGGTGACGTCACCACGATAATCCTTAAGCTCGACCGCCTCAAGTTCGATGCCGATCCGGCGCGCCCGTGCGCCCAGATCAAGCGCTTCCAGCACCGCCGTACCATTGGGGGTGATCTGCAAACCGGCCCCGATTTCGGCCAGCTCGGGGGCTTGATCCAGTACCGTCACCCGCCCGCCGCGTCGCGCCAGGGCAATCGCTGCGGTCAAGCCGCCGATGCCCGCGCCCAGAATGGTGATGCTTTTACCCTTTATTGCCATGGTGATAGTATATACTTTCTGCCCTGTTGCTATTTCCCGCAGCGGATGCTGAATTTCGTTGCCGATTGTGGCAAATCAATCGAATAGCTATGAAACACCTAACGCTGGTCAATTTACTTGAACCAGATGAAAATTAAACCAGATAATTTGCGTCAGCGCAGATATATTCATCGGATCAATAACAGATGTCGCCCCATATCCCAGCCTCTAAAAACTGGAAAGAATTCAATCAACAGATCGCCACCCACCTTCAAAAGGGTCGCGATGCTCAGGCCCTGACTTGCGCTGAGGAAATGGTAACCGCATTGCCAGAGGAGCCCCGCGGCTATCTGTTGCTGGCAAGGGTACATCTGACATTGTCCGACCCTGTGGCCGCCGGTGGGGCGGTTGAGCAAGCCCGCGAGAACGGCGCCGATAACAACGGTCTCGCCCGGACGGAAGCCAAGATTGCATTCGCCCTGGACGATATCAAAGCCACATGTGACCATCTGCAAACCCTTGCAGAAAACGGCGATTTGCCGCTGCCCCGATGGACATTTGCCGTGGCGAACCGCCTTTTGGGTCTTGGAGACGGCGAGGGGGCGGCGGCAATCCGTGCCAATCTGCCTGAGACCGACGCCGACAAAGATAATCTGGCGATGCTCGACATTCGGATTTCCGCCCTTACGGGCAGTTTTGACACGGCCCTGGGGGCTATGAAATCCCTGCTGAGCACCAAACTCAAGACGGCGCAATCCGGTAACGACCCGGATTTGCAGGCTGCAATCAAGCTGGCGGGCCAACTAATGAAATTCGCCCGCCAAGACGCGGAATTGTTGGGGTTGATTTTGCAAACCATCAAGCGCTGGCCTGATTTCAAACTGCCGCAACATGTGGCCATTTTGCTTGACCCGGCAGACAATGAGGGCGGGGTAATCAGCCCGAAAACGGCCTTGGAACAGGTCGAAAAATTCAACAAAATCCTGTGGATAGCCGCTGAAGGGGATTTTAACCACGCCCTAGAATCTATCGATAATGGCGAATATGAAGGGGCTTGCGAATCCGTTGCCCTATCGTTTGCCACCGCAATCAGAAATGGCAGGTTTCAGCGTCAACCGCCGCGTGAAATCCTTGCCGACGACTCCAGAAAAGACGTTCTAATCAGCGCAAAATCGCAAGGCAATGTGGCGGTATTGGTATTCTGCAACCTGACACACAAACCTCCGATGCCGATCAGCTTGCTGGACCGGGTATTTGCCGCCAACGGCCTTACTTCAATTTTTCTACGCGACGAACACAAAATCCTTTTTGGCCGCGGCGTCGCCTCGCTTGGCGATGATCTGGACAGCAGTCTTGCGGCACTGAGGGAGATTCTTATCGGGCAGGGTATCCGCGAAACCATCTGCCTTGGCTCATCGGGCGGCGGGTTTCCCGCCATCCAATACGGCCTGAGGCTGGGATCAACGCGCATCCTCAATCTGGCCGGTCCGACAAATGTAACGCCTGAATTCATCCACCGGATTGACGACAGGCGGGCCCGCATTCTGCAAAACCGGTTGGTTTCGGAACTGCCACGGGACTATTTGAACACGCGGCCTCTATTGAAAAAGGCAGGTTCCAAAACGGTCCTTCATCAGTTTTTCGGTGACTGCGACAGCCTTCGGATAGACCGGGAATACTGTCTCTATCTTGGGGGCTTACCGAACGTGCGCAATCATATGTTGCCGGATCACACCGACCACCGCACAATCTATCGGCTTTTGGAAAACGAGGCCTTTGAGTCTGTTCTCACGGGTGGGGAAGATTAGTGGTCTGGCGCAACTCAATCGTCCCGATGCACGCGTTCCTTGCGCTCGTGACGCTCCTGCGCCTCAAGGCTGAGAGTTGCAATCGGGCGCGCTTCCAGCCGTTTGAGCGAGATCGGCTCGCCGGTATCTTCGCAATAGCCGTAAGAGCCATCCTCGAGCCGGCGCAGGGCCTGATCGATCTTGGACACCACCTTGCGCTCGCGATCACGGGTGCGCAATTCCAACGCACGATCAGTTTCCTCGGAGGCGCGATCGGCCACATCGGGAATGTTGCGCGTACCTTCCTGCATGCCCTCGATGGTGTCGCGGTTACCAACCAGAATGTGATCTTTCCAATCTGTCAGTTTGCGGCGGAAATATTCCTGCTGGCGGTCGTTCATGAACGGCTCGTCATCAGTTGGGGCGTAACCGTTTTCAAGAATGTTGTCCAAAGTCATACGATCCTCCCCAGGAAATTGGCGACTCACCTGCGACAAATCGGCATTATCCGGTGGCCTTCGCGGCAACGCATACGCCGATACCGCCGCTTTGTCACCCCGTCAATTGCACATCTTGCAGCTTCGTGAAGCTGTGCTAAGTTCGCCCCGATCACAAACACCACAAAAGACATCAAAGGCTTACAGGCATTATGAAATTCACCGGAACCGAGACCTATGTTGCAACCGACGATCTGACTGTTGCCGTTAACGCATCAATCACCTTAGAGCGGCCCTTATTGGTGAAAGGTGAGCCGGGAACCGGCAAGACCGAGCTGGCGCGACAGGTGGCAACCAGCCTTGGCCTGCCCATTCTGGAATGGAACATAAAATCCACCACAAAGGCCCAGCAGGGGCTTTATGAATACGATGCGGTTTCACGCCTGCGCGACAGCCAGTTGGGTGAAGAAAAGGTGCATGATGTGAAAAATTACATCAAAAAGGGCAAGCTGTGGGAAGCGTTCGAGGCCGACCAGAAAATCGTGTTACTGATCGATGAGATCGACAAGGCCGATATCGAGTTTCCCAACGATCTGTTGCAGGAACTGGACCGGATGGAGTTCTTTGTTTACGAAACCGGCGAGACGATCAGCGCCAAGGTCCGCCCAATCATCATCATCACCTCCAACAACGAAAAAGAACTGCCGGACGCGTTTTTGCGCCGCTGCTTTTTCCATTATATCCGTTTTCCCGATCACGACACTTTGCGCCAAATCGTTGAGGTGCATCACCCCGGCATTAAACCGGCCCTGGTAAGCGAGGCCCTGACCCAGTTCTTTGACATCCGCGAAACCCCGGGGCTGAAGAAAAAGCCCTCGACCTCGGAAGTGCTGGACTGGCTGAAGCTGCTGCTGGTCGAGGATTTGAGCCCCGAGGATATGAAGCGCGGGGGCAAGGATGCGCTGCCAAAACTGCATGGCGCGCTTTTGAAGAACGAGCAGGATGTGCATATGTTCGAGAGGTTGGCGTTCATGGCGCGCGGCCAGCGATAGGGCCAGCCCCCGCACCCCCAGGATATTTAGCCCACAAAGAAGTGATGCTTTTCAATAAAGTGTTCATCTGGATCATGAATTCAGGTAGCTTGCCGGAAAACCGCCAGAAAGAACAAGCCAATGGTCACCATCCGCCCCATCACCGCCAAGGACGAGCCAGAGTGGCGCCAGCTTTGGACCGGCTATCTTGAATTTTACGAAACTTCGGTGCCGGAAAAGATGTATAAAACCTCTTTCGCGCGGCTTTTGTCGTCTGATGACCACGAGTTTTGCGGGCTGATTGCTGAAAGTGGCGGCAAGCTGGTGGGCCTGACGCATTATCTGTTCCACCGCCATATGTGGAAACAGGAAAATACCTGTTATCTGCAAGATCTCTATGCCGATCCGTCTGTGCGCGGCCAAGGTATTGGCCGGGCGTTGATCGAGGCGGTTTACGCCGCGGCTGACGCGGCTGGCGCGCCCTCGGTCTATTGGCTGACGCAGGAGTTCAATTATACGGGGCGCATGCTCTATGACCGGATCGGCCAGAAAACGCCGTTTATCCGCTATAACCGGGCTTAAGCGATGCGGTTTTTCCCTTTGGGCCTGTTCGGTGTGGCGCTGTTCACTTTGGGGGCCTGCACGATCACGCCACTGACGGAATTGCCCAAGCGCAATGATCCGCTGCCTGCGAATTTGCCGCCGATGCAGGTGTTCTCCAGCCCTGTCAGCCAGAAGGTTTCCCGCCGCTCCAATCAGGATCTG
>JAADIC010000292.1 GCA_013151535.1 Alphaproteobacteria bacterium
CGGCGCCGTTGGCTACGACTTGCGTTTCAGCCGGGATAGAATATGGGATTCAACCGCTGCTTGCCGATTTTCCAGCGTCGCAAATTCTTCACGGCCTTCCATTAATGCGCCAGCCCAAGCAGGCAGTGCCGGGTGTTCACCGGTGGCCATTCATTTGCGCCGATCTGGACCAGTGGTGTCACCGCCTGGTGGTGAAAGGTGGCATAAGCCGCGTCGATCATCTCATGCAGGGCGGCGTCGGGAATTTCACCATCGACAAACCGGCGCATGATCTCAAAAGCGACGTGGGTATAGGGTTTGCCGCGCAAGGACGCTAATTCGCGGGCGCTGAATGTTGGCCAGCTTTGCGGCACATAAAGGCCACCATCGTCCGCCAGCCCGACCAGCAGCGCCTGCTTGAATGTCAATTCCGGCGCTTGGCCGCGCGTGCTGATGTATTTCACGAAGCCGATCCCGAACGCCCGCTCCAGTCCAGCACCACCTTGCCGCTGGAGCCGGATTTCATCGCGGCGAACCCGGCCTCGAAATCCTCGACGCCGAAGCGGTGGGTGATGACGGCGCTGACATCCAGCCCGTTCTGCAGCATAGCCAGCATTTTGTACCAGGTCTCGAATATCTCGCGCCCGTAAACCCCCTTGATGGTGATTGATTTGAGCACGATGGATGACCATTCCACCGCCGATTTCCCCGGTGGAATGCCCAGCATCGCAATACGCCCGCCCATGACCATCGCGCCGATCATCTGGTCCAGCGCCACCTGCGAGCCGCTCATTTCCAGCCCGACATCAAAGCCCTCAACAAGACCCAGACCGGCGGAAACCTGTTTCAGATCATCCTTGTTAACATTTACGGCGGTGACATCGGCCACCAGTACCGCAAGGTCCAGACGATACTGATTGATGTCGGTAATCACCACGTGGCGCGCGCCGATATGCTTGGCCACAGCCGCGGCCATGATGCCAATCGGGCCGGCCCCCGTTATCAACACATCCTCGCCAACCAGATCGAACGACAACGCGGTATGTACCGCGTTCCCGAGCGGGTCCAGAATGGCGCCGATGTCGTCGCTGATGTCGTCGGGCAACAGCACCACGTTAAAGGCGGGCAGGCGCAAATATTCGGCAAATGCCCCCGGTTCGTTGACGCCAATACCGCGTGTTTCCGGGTCCAGATGAAACTTTCCAGCCCGGCTGGCCCGGCTTTTGGTGCCAATAAGATGCCCTTCGCCCGAAACCCGTTGGCCAATCGTTAGATCGCCGACATTTTTGCCAAGCTCGACAATCTCGCCGGCAAACTCATGGCCGGTAATCAGAGGCACCGGCACGTTCGCGCGCGACCACTCGTCCCAGTTCCAGATATGGACATCGGTGCCGCAAATCCCGGTCTTGTTGATCTTGATCAGAACGTCATCGGCGCCGATTTCCGGCACCGGCTCAAACTGCAACCACAAGCCTTGTGCCGGTTTCGCCTTGACCAGCGCCTTCATGCCGTTGGGCCGGTGCATCAGATCACCCCCAGTGACTTGCCGACACGCTGAAACGCCGCCAGCGCGAATTCCAGATCGTTGCGGCTCAGGGCCGCGTTCATCTGGGTGCGGATACGCGCCAGACCCTTGGGCACCACCGGAAAGAAAAACCCGGCCACGAACACGCCTTGCTCAAACAATTGCGCCGCCATCGCCTGGGCCAATTTTGCCTCGCCCAGCATCACCGGCACGATCGGGTGCTCGCCGGGCACCAGATCAAAGCCCAGCTTTTCCAGCCCGGCGCGCCAGAACCCCGTGTTTTCGAACAACTTGGCGCGTAGATCGTCACTTTCCTCAACCAGATCGAGCGCCTCCAGCCCGGCCGCCACGATCATCGGCGGCAGCGAATTGGAAAACAGATATGGCCGCGCCCGTTGTCGCAGCAGATCAATCACCGGCTGCGGGCCGGCAATATATCCGCCAATCGCCCCGCCCAAAGCCTTGCCAAGCGTGCCGGTCAGAATATCCACCCCGTCCATCACATCAAAATGAGCAGGCGTACCGCGCCCCTTTGGACCCATAAATCCTGTCGCGTGACAATCATCGACCATCACCACGGCGCCGTATTTCTGCGCCAATGACGTGATCTCGGGCAGTTTCGCCAGATGGCCGTCCATCGAGAATACGCCATCCGTCGCTATCATGACAAACCGCGCTCCCGCCTCTTTGGCCTCGGCCAACCGCGCCTCAAGTTCCGTCATATCCGAATTGGCATAGCGATAGCGTTGCGCCTTGCACAGGCGGATGCCGTCAATGATCGACGCGTGGTTGAGCGCGTCGGAAATAATCGCGTCATCCGCACTCAGTAATGGCTCAAACAATCCTCCATTGGCGTCAAAACACGCAGCGAACAGGATGGCGTCGGCCTTGCCCAGAAACCGGGCCAGGCGTTGCTCCAGCTTGCGGTGCTGATCCTGCGTGCCGCATATGAAGCGTACGGATGCCATGCCAAATCCATGCCGGTCAAGCGCGCCCTTGGCCGCTGCCACCAGGCGCGGGTGGTCGGCCAATCCGAGATAATTGTTGGCGCACAGGTTAACCACGCGCTCGTGCCGCTTGCCGTCAAGCTGCACGTCGATGCGGCCTGCTTGCGGCGAAACAATTTGCCGCTCGTGCTTATAAAGCCCGGCGGACTCGATCTCGTGTAAAGTATCGGTGATGTGATCCAGAAATGGTTTCGACATGGCAGTCCCCCCAGATATCACAACCAATATTCCACCTTTACGGATACTGTCAATATATTAGATATTTCTCCTGCATTGCGGATTATCAGGAATTGTAAACAATCAGCAGTGCTTTGGCCGGTGCGCCGGTTGCACGGATTGCATGAGCGACATCTGCTGCGTAGCGGATAGTATCCCCCTCGCCCAGTTCGGCATCCTCGTCGCCGGCGACAACGCTTAACGCACCCTGAAGCACGCTCATGTGCTCGACGCATCCCTGCCTGTGCGGTTCACTGATCAGCGCGCCATTTGCTGCAAACCGGATTTCATAAACCTCAAGCCGCCCGGCCTGATCCGGCGGGCTAAGGATGCGAATACGACAGCCCTCTCCCTGACTATCGATTGTCGGTGTCCTGTTGGCACGCATGATTTCTTTTATGGTGCTGCCGGCATCGCCCTCGTCCAGCAATCCGGCAAAATCAACCTGCAAAGCGCGCGTTAAACTCCAGAGCGTCGCGACTGTCGGGCTGGATTGCCCACGCTCGATCTGCGAAAGCATCGAGCGCGAGACCCCGGACAGATTTGCCGTCGCCTCAAGGCTCAATCCTTTGCTTTTGCGGGTTTCCTTAAGGCGCTTGGCGAGCCGCTCAGAGATGCTGAATTTTGTTACCATGACCCGACCTGCAAAATGGAATAAAACCTGTCAATATTCACCGATGGGCTGACCAAACAGCCACAGCCTGTTTACGCCAACACGATCGGCCAGGGCTTGCAAGGTAAGCCCCTGACCTTTTCGTGTTATTGCTATGCAATTCTTCATCATAAATCATTTCGTAAATTTGCGTTGATGTCAGCTTATGCAGAAATGAGATGAATATCACGGAAAATTACACCCCGGCACCTGCTCCCGCATGACGGAATAATCGCTCAACATTTCCGCGATCGCCGACCCCTCCGGCAAGGCCTGCAGCTTGTCGAGCGCCGGCTCATTGATCCGGATCGCGCCAGATGGCCCGGCAGGCGATCTCCTCGGGGCTGAAGTTGGGCCAGCGCCAGAGTTTTTCCGGTACATCGCGCCAGTCGGCGTAATAATGGGTGGTCATGCCAGCCAGCCGGTTTGCGGGATCAGACGCAGCAAAGCCCCGCTGGAAAACAGGGCAATGCTGTTGTTCCAGCCTGTCCAGGCTCCGCTCGCGTTGCTTGCAACGATGTAGCGATCACCCTCGGCCGGTGTGGCGGGAGGCGATGTCGCCCCGACGGAAGCGACGGCCATCTGGGCCAGCGCATCGATCAAACTCAGCGCCTCGTTGACGGTGACATGCTTCTGGGCCTGCGCGGCGGCGAGATAGGGCAAGGACAGGTTTGGTGTGTTGGTCATAGGCTTTCCTTGATTGTGAGGGTTTGAATGAGTGGCACTCCCCGTCCGAGCGCGCCGATCTGGTAAAGGCGGGTCGAAAGGTTGGTGATCGGACCGCCAAAATCGGTGGCTTGCATTGCGGCGGTGTAGGTGAAAGTTGGGGTGGCAAGGCCGGACACGGCGCGCACCACATTGGCCCCGGCGAACAATTCCGTGTCGGTGACGCTGGTCAACGTGCCGGATGAAAGATCGACCAGCAACTCGTGCCCTGATCGAACCGCCAGAGCGGTCCTGCGGGCAGATCGGCAATCAGCGTACCCATATGCGCCGGCTGACCGATAGTATCGAGCAGGGCAAATCCCGAGGTGCTGGCGCTGCGCCAGACGGCTACCGTTCCATACCATGGTTTGGCAAACACAGCAGCAAAATTAAGATGATCCCGGCGGCGATCTTGGCGCAACGCACGAACCTTGCCAGCTTTGCATTGGCGATCTCCATCTCGCGCGAGGCCTTGCCAAAGCCGCGCTTGCCAGCCTCACCAATGCCCTCGAACTCTGCCTTGACGTTTGCCACCCACCGCCGCGAGGCGGACGGAAACCCTCTTCTCAGCCATGTTTTCAGTTTCCTTGAATTATGTGGGAACACGTCTTACATTCTCGGTGTCGACCAGCAGGAAGTAAGAACATGCCCGAGACCGCAACCCTGTCCTCGAAATTCCAGATCTCGATCCCCAAAGCCATCCGCACGGCCCAGCACTGGGAGGCCGGTCTGACATT
>JAADIC010000263.1 GCA_013151535.1 Alphaproteobacteria bacterium
GGGCGGTGGTGCAATGGCTGCGCGACGGGCTTGGGGTGATTAAGGATGCTCGGGAAACGCAAGCGTTGGCCGAAGGGGCGGACCCCTCACAGCGGGTCTATGTGGTGCCCGCCTTTACCGGGCTGGGCGCGCCTTACTGGGATGCGGAATGCCGCGGCGCGGTGTACGGGCTGACCCGCAATACGGGACCGGCTGAATTGTCAAAAGCTGCGCTTGAAAGCGTGGCGTTCCAGACCCGCGATCTGATGGAGGCGATGCGCGCGGATTGGTCAAGCGCGGGTGATACAGTGCTGCGGGTTGATGGCGGCATGGTCGCCAGCGACTGGACCATGCAGGCGATTGCCGATCAGTTGGGCGCGCCGGTGGATCGGCCTGTAGTGACCGAAACCACGGCGCTGGGCGCGGCTTATCTGGCAGGGCTGGCGGTTGGGGTTTATCCAAAACCCCAGGAGTTTTCCAAAAGCTGGGCGTTGGAACGGCGGTTTGAACCTGTGGCGCGGAAGGCTGCCCGCGAAGAGGCCTATGCAGGCTGGAAAGATGCGGTTGGCCGGACGCTTGGCGGGTTGAAGCATTAGATCAGTTTAGTGATCTAACCTATTTATATATAACGGTATTTTGTGTTTGACAGGGGTGGAAAATTGAGCGATTTCTCGGCTAGCCCGCTAGCCCGCTAGCGCAGTGGCGTAAGTGTCTGGAAGGGTTGATGGGATCAACTAATTTGGCAGAATTCAAAACCATTAAATAGTGTAATAACAGTGTATTATGATGAGTTATTAATGTTATACATTACGATTGTTCAATAGCCTCTCAAGCGCCGCATTACTCTGCTCATAAACCGCTCCCCTGCAATCCGCCAATACATCCAGAGCCGGGGCGGTTTGGATCAGCCGCTTGATGGCCACCAGCGTGGCAGGGTCGGCAGTCAGCGCGGCTTCGCTCAATTGCGACAGCATGGTGCTGGTCTCGTTCCAAGAAACAATCCGGTCTATCAGCCCGATGGACAGCGCTTCGATTGCCGTTAACTTCTGCCCGCCCAGCAGGATCAACTTGGTGCGGGCCGGTCCAATTAGTGCGTTCATTCGCCCGATATCCGATGGCTGCGGCAGGAAGCCGTTGGCCAGCACCGGGTAGAAGAACCGGGCGTGAGGCACCGCGATGCGCAGATCACAGGCCAGTGCTACGCCGAAACCGCCGCCAGCCAATGTGCCGTTCAGTGCGGCGATAGTCAGGCAGGGCAGGCCTGCCAGCCGCCCTGAAACGCTTTCCCAGATCGGGTGAATGGTGATGTCGGTTGCGTCCTTGGCTTGGCCAAGATCGGCCCCTGCGCAGAACACCCGATCCCCCGCGCCGGTTACGACCAGCACCCGCAGACCGCGCGCCAACGCGGCCTCGGCAAACACTTGATCCAACCGCTCCAACATCTCCAGCGACAGGGCGTTGGCCTTGTCCGGTCGGTTCAGCGTAACCGTCCAGCGCGCGCCGTCTTTGGCCAGATCAATCACGCAATCAGGCCGACTTTGCGGCGGATGTTGTCATCCCGCAGGGCGACAACCTGACCAAGATATTCATTAGCCTCCGCGCCACACATCCATGCCAGCGTCTTGGCGGGCCATTCGGCGGGGATGTGATCCTCCCAGTCCATCTGGGCCACGGGGTTGATGCCGCTGGCCCTGATGTCACGTTGCATCTGGGTGGCGACGGTGCCCGGTGACAAGATAATCGCGCGGATGCCCTGATCGCCGAGTTCTTTGTGCACACAGGCATTCAGGTGGTGAACGGCGGCTTTGGAGGCGCAATAATGGCTCCAGCCTTCCAGCGCCGATGTGGCCGCGCCGGACCCGATTGTCAGGATCGTACCACCACCTGACATATGGGGCAGGGCGGCCTTGATGCCGTAAAACACGCCTTTCACATTCACGTCGATCACTTTGTCCCACGCGTCGGGGTCGATTTCAGCCAGCGGGCCGATGGGATCAATTGAACCCGCGTTGTTAATCAGAATATCGAGGCCACCGAATTTTGCGACGGTTGCTGCCACCGCTGCATTGAGCGAGGCGCGGTCACTGACGTCACACTTCACGGCCATGGCCTTGGCACCAATTTCAGAGGCGATCCGTTCGATATCCCCACCTGAACGGGCAGCAAGGGCCACATTCGCCCCTTGGGCGGCAAATTCACGCGCCGCAGCCTCGCCAATACCGCGCGAAGCGCCGGTGATTAGAACGGTTTTGTTTGTCAGGTCAGTCATGGATATTCCTTGAGTCAGTCAGACGGGCCATTGGCGGCGATGCTGATTCTAACGCCGTGCTTCAGCATCCTCAAGCGCGGCTTTGGGCAGGGTTTCCGCCGCAGAATGATTTCCCAACGGTGAAATTCAGATGCGAAATGCCGCAATCCGCGCAATATTCTTGACGGATCAGGCCGCAGCGGGGATGCTTGCACCGGTAATTCCAATTTGTGAGGTATGATATGAAAAACGGTTTTTATTCGGGTCTTTTTGCAACGGGGATCTCGCTTGCGGCGGCCTTCCCCGCCATGGCCGAGATTTCAGCACAGGAAGTGCGCGATCTGTTGGTGGATTATTATGCGGAGTTGGGTGCGAAAGTCACCATCGGCTCCGAGGAAAGCTCGGGCGGGGTTCTAACCCTGACCGACATGAACGTCAGCTTTGATATTCCGGATTCCGGTGGTCAGCTTGTTGTCAATATCGACACCATCGGTTTGCGCGAAACCGGCAGTGGCGCTGTTGTCGTCGAACTGCCGGAAAATTCAGTCTATGGAATTGGGTTTGAGATTGGCGGCCAGCAAATGGTTGGCTCGGATATGAATGTAACCTATACAAATTTCGAAAGTCTTGTGTCGGGTGAAATCGGTGATATCCGGATAGAAAGTTCCGGCGATGGTATGTCGATGAGCATCGACAGCGTTTCAGCCAAAGGCCAAACCGTGCCTGTCACCTTCAATCTGGATTTTGGCGCGTTTGACAGCGATTACACGATTGCGACAACCGATGGCGACGAGAACGCAATATCATCGAAATTCGATCTGGCAAACCTCGCCCTTGTCGCTTCTGCCAAGGATCCAAGCGGCGGTAGCGGCTTCTTTTCACTGACGGCAAACATTGCCGATATTATTTCATCGGGTGATTTGACGATGGCGTCTTATGCGGTCTTGGCAGAAAATCCGCTGGCACTGTTCGATGGAAATTTCGCAATTGATATCGGCGTTGAATTTGGCGCGTCGGATTTCGATGTTGCATTCAAAGACGGTAGTACGCAATTCGCCATGACAGCCAGTTCAACCGGTGGTTTGCTTGAAGAAGTTGTCTCCAAGGAAGTTATCTCTTTTGACATCGTGCAAGAAGGTGTTGACGTGACCCTGTCCTCGTCGGACATTCCGTTTCCGTCTGTGAAAGCGCAATATGACGAGCTTTCCTTTGGCATCGAAGTCCCTCTCAAGGCCACGGGCACACCAAGCGATTTCAGCATCAGCGCCGCTTTGCGTGGCCTGACGGTGGGCGAGTCGATCTGGGCCATGGTTGATCCCGGCCAGACCATTCCGCGTGATCCGGCCACGGTGGCGGTTGCGCTGTCCGGCAAGGCCATGGTGCTGGTCGATATTCTGAATGTCGAAACCCTTGCCAATATCGACAATATGGACGGCCCGCCGATGCTGCCGCTTTCGGTCAGTCTTGACGAATTGCAGGTGAGCTTTGGCGGGGCCAAGCTGACCGGCGATGGTTCGGCCGAGTTCAACTTTGAAGATCCGGTGATGCTTGATGGTGTGCCGTTGCCGGTTGGTGCGGTGAACCTGAAACTGACCGGCGCGTTCGGTCTGATCGACAAAATCGCCGGTCTGGGCTTGTTGCCGCCCGAGGTTTCGCTGGGCGCGCGTGGCATCATCGGCGCCTTTGCCACGCCAGTTGGCGACGATGCGTTTGAATCAAAACTGGAAGTCACCGAAGACGGCGCGATCATGGCCAACGGCCAGCGCGTCAAGTAACAAATTGCTTGGGCGGCGGAGCTTTAATCTGCCGCCCTTGAACCTTGGGGCGTGATTGCTTTAGTCAAACGCATGACGATGACTTACGATCAGGCGACCCCCTATGACCCAGAATCTTGACAATCTGACGGCGCAATTGCTGAACGCAGCCAAGCGCGCCGGTGCAGACGATGCCGATGCGTTGGCGGTTTCGGGGCGGTCTTTGTCGATCGAGGTTCTGAACCGCAAGCTGGAACAGGCCGAACGGGCCGAGGGTATCGACATCGGTTTGCGGGTTCTGATCGGCCAGCGGCAGGCCTGTGTGTCATCCTCGGATATCCGCGCCGATACAATTGCGCAAATGGCCGAACGCGCTGTGGCCATGGCGCGTGAAGCGCCCGAAGATGATTTCATCGGTCTGGCCGATCCCGCGCAACTGGCGCGCGGCTGGGATCTGGAAACGCTTGAACTGGTTGATCCGGCTGCCGAACCAAGCCCCGCCAATCTGGAAGCGGATGCGCTTGAGGCCGAGGCGGCGGCGCAATCGGTGGATGGCGTGGCGCAGGTTCAGGGATCATCGGCGGGCTATTCGGCGCGGCAAATCCACTTGGCCACCAGCAACGGCTTTTCGGGTGGTTACGGGCGCACCGGGCGGTCAACCTCCTGCGTGGCGATCTCCGGCGTAGGCCTGACGATGGAGCGCGATTACGCCGGTGAATCGCGTACATTTCAGGCGGATCTGCCAGACGCGCAGGGCATCGGCCTGCTGGCGGGCATGCGCGCGGTGGAACGCGCCAATCCCAAACGCCCGCCAACCGGCGCATATCCTTGACGAACGGATTTCGTCGTCCCTGATCGGGCATCTTCTGGCTGCGATCAACGGGGCCTCGATCGTGCGCGGCTCAAGCTGGCTGCGTGAGGCGCTTGGCGAACGGGTTTTGCCCAAAGGCATGACGCTGGTGGAAAACCCGCTGCGCGCCCGCATTTCAGGCTCCAAACCGTTTGACGGTGAAGGTTTGCCAGTCGGCGCGCGCGACATTGTGAAAGACGGTATCCTGACCGGCTGGACGCTTGATCTGGCCACTGCGCGTCAGTTGGGCATGGACAGCACCGGCAATGCGGCGCGCGGAACTTCGGCACCACCCTCGCCCACCTCGGGCAATATGAACCTCACACCGGGCGCTGTCAGCCGCGCCGATCTGATTGCCGAGATGGGCACGGGGCTGATTGTCACCTCGATGATCGGCTCGTCCATCAACGCCACCACGGGCGATTATTCGCGTGGGGCGTCTGGTTTTTGGGTTGAAAACGGCGAGGTTACCGGGCCGGTCAATGAATGCACCGTTGCCGGAAACCTGCGCCAGATGCTGCAAAGCCTGCGCGCTGCAAATGATGCCCGCGCCCATCTATCGCGGCGTATTCCCAGCCTGCTGGTTGAAGGGCTGACCATTGCCGGCGCGTGATCTTGATCTTCTTCTGGTCGCCGCGATGGAGGCAGGCAAAATCGCCAGCCGTTACTTTCGCCAGCAGTTCGACGTGCGCGACAAGGGCGATGGCCAGGGGCCGGTGACCGAGGCCGATCTTGAGATTGACCGCATGTTGCGCCGTGAATTGACCGCAGCGCGCCCCGATTACGGCTGGCTGTCCGAGGAAACCGAGGACGGGCGTGCGCGGCTCGATTGCGAACATGTGTTCATCGTCGATCCGATTGACGGCACCCGATCATTCGTTCAGGGCAGCACGACTTTCGCCCATTCACTGGCGATTGCACGGGGGGGCATCGTCACGGCGGCGGTTGTTTATCTGCCCGAGCGGGATTTGATGTTTCAGGCGCGAACCGGCCAAGGCGCTTTTCTGAACGGCGCGCCGATCAGCGCCACTGCTCGCACCGTGCTTGACGGCGCATCCCTGCTGGTGGCCAAATCACAGTTGAGTGCCGACCTCTGGCCGGGTGGTGTGCCGCCGGTCTCGCGTCATTTCCGCTCCTCATTGGCCTACCGCATGTGCCTGATTGCCCAGGGGCG
>JAADIC010000157.1 GCA_013151535.1 Alphaproteobacteria bacterium
TCCTCGCGTTTGGCGATTGGCAGGCAGTAATAATGCGGCTTGATGCCGCCGACCAGCAGGTGGTTTCGGTTGATAATCAAATGATGCGTGGTGATGGTCGCGGCCAGATTATCTTTGTTTTCAAGCACATAGTCAACGCCATCTCTGGTGGTGATATGCTCCAAAATAACCTTGAGATCAGGATGCTTGCGCCGGATCGGATCAAGCACGCGCTCAATGAACACCGCCTCGCGGTCGAAAATATCGACAGCGGGGTCGGTAACCTCGCCGTGCACACAAAGCGGCAGGCCAATCGCGGCCATGCGCTCAAACACCGCCTCGACTTTGGTAAAATCTGAAACCCCCCGGGCGGAATTGGTGGTCGCGCCAGCGGGATACAGTTTGACCGCTTTGACAAGACCCGAGGCATGGGCGGCGGCCAGATCGTCGGGATCGGTGTCTTCGGTCAGATAGAGCGTCATCAACGGCTCAAAATCGCTGTTTTCAGGCAGGGCGGCGATGATCCGGGCGCGGTAAGCGCGCGCATCGGCCATGGTGATGACGGGCGGTACAAGATTGGGCATGATGATGGCACGGGCGAAATGACGCGTGGTTTCGGGCAAAACCGCCTTTAGCATCGCGCCATCGCGCAGATGCAGGTGCCAATCGTCAGGCTGGCGGATTGGGCGGATTGTCAGGCTTTCGGTCATTTTGCCCCCGGAATGTTCGCTATGTTTTGCCGTATTGGCCACTTTGACACAAGGGTGCAATTGAACCTTCTGGCGCGATTGTTTAGAATGATTCTAATCTCAAAGGAGCCGCCATGATTTCCAAGTTCTTTTTCACCGGAAAGCGCAATTTCAAAGACCTGTCCGAACAGGAGATATTGGCGCTTGCGATTTCGTCAGAAGAAGACGATGCGCGCATCTATATGGCTTACGCTGAAGGTCTGCGTGAGGATTTTCCCGATAGCGCCAAAGTGTTCATCGACATGGCGGAAGAGGAGAACACCCACCGTAAGTGGTTGCTGGAGCTGCATAAAACCCGCTTTGGTGACGATGTGCCGCTGATCCGGCGCGAGCATATTCAGGGCTTTTTCCAGCGCAAACCCGATTGGCTGGTGCGCCCTTTGAGTGTCGAAAAAACCCGCAAGATGGCCGAAGAGATGGAGGCGCAAGCGCAGCATTTTTACGAGACGGCGGTCAAGCAATGTTCGGACGCCAATATCAAGAAGCTGCTGGGCGATCTGGCGATTGAAGAGCAGAATCACGCCTCGCTGGCCCATCGGCTGGGCCTGAAGCATGTGCCTGAATCCGTGGCCGAGATTGAAAACGCGCGTGAACATCGCCAGTTCATCCTGACCTATGTGCAGCCGGGGCTGGCCGGGCTGATGGATGGCTCGATCTCGACCCTTGCGCCGATTTTCGCCACCGCTTTTGCCACCGGCGATACCTGGACGACGTTTCTGGTGGGGCTGTCGGCCTCGATCGGGGCGGGGATTTCCATGGGCTTTACCGAGGCGGCGCATGATGACGGGGTGATTTCCGGGCGTGGCTCGCCGATCAAACGGGGCCTGGCCTCGGGGATCATGACCACCGTCGGCGGGCTTGGCCATACGCTGCCCTACCTGATTACCGATTTCTGGACGGCGACAATGATCGCCTTCGTGATTGTGTTTGTCGAGCTTTGGGCGATCACCTGGATTCAGAATAAATACATGGAAACCCCATGGTTACGCGCCGTTGTTCAAGTGGCTGTCGGCGGTGCGCTGGTGTTCGCGGCGGGGGTTCTGATCGGTAACGCCTAGTCTGATTTGAGGTTTGCCCGTGCGCGTTCAATCGCCGGCATGACGCTGTCGCGCAGCACCCGCCCGGTAACGGCACCCGGAACCCGCAGCAAAATGCGCCCTTCGCCATCGACCACGAAGGTTTCGGGCAACCCATAAACCCCCCAGTCCAGCGATTGACGCCCGGTGGTATCCTGACCGACGCCGAGATAGGGGTTGCCCAGCTCTTCAAGAAATCCAAGCGCGTTTTTCGCCTCGTCCTTGTAATTGACGCCGTAAACCGGAATGCCCATTTCCGAAAGCTGCGTGATATTGGGATGCTCGACCCGGCAGGGTCCACACCAACTGGCCCAGAAATTCACGATCTTGACCTCGTTCTTGCGCAGATCGGCATTGGTGAAACCCGGCAAATCGCCCAGCGGCGTGACGGTTATTTCCGGAAATTTCTTGTCTTCCAGCATTGAGGGCAGCGCATTCGGGTTCTCGCGGTTCAACCCGACCATGAACAGGGCCGCAAACCCAAGGAAAACCAGTGGCGGCAGCGCCATGATAGGAGAGAATTTAGCCATTTTTCTTTCTTTCGGTTTCCAGATCGCGCAATTGCGACTTGATTTTACGCGCGCGTAAAACAGACAGTACGGTCAGCCCGATCAGCAGCAGCAATCCGGCTGCGTAAGCGCCCAGCACGTTGGCGGCATATTGTCCGAGATCAGGCATCAGGCCAGCCTTTCGCGTGCAATCAACGCTGACATGCGCCGGGCGCGGATTTCGGTGCGGGTGCGCAACAGAACAAGCGCTATGAAAAACAGGGTGAAACCGCCCAGCGAGATGAACAGCGGTGTTCGGAACGCGTCATCAATCGACTGGCCCTTGTCCAGCGACAACGACGCGCCCTGATGCAGGCCCTGGTTCCAGAAATTGACCGCATAGCGCGATAGCAATGCAAAGACCGAGCCGACGAGGCACAGGATCGAGGTTAGATCGGCGGCGGTGTCGTTATCCTCGATCGCGGCCCAAAGCGCGATATAACCAAGGTAGAACACGAACAGGATCATGAACGAGGTCAGGCGCGGATCCCACGCCCAATAGGTGCCCCACATGGGCTGGCCCCAAATCGCGCCGGTGAACAGCGCGATCAGGGTCATGGTGATGCCGATGGGGGCTGCCGCCTTGGCGGCCAGCGCGCTGACATGGTGGCGACGGATCAGCCAGACCAGGGATGTCACCAGCATCATACCCCAGATATTGATCGCCATCATGGCGGCGGGCACATGCAAAAAGATGATCTTGACGGTGGAGCCTTGTTTGTAATCATCCGGTGTCAGGAAAAAGCCCCAGAACAGGCCGGTGACCATCATAATGCCAGCAAGCCATGCGCTCCAAGGTAAAACCTTGTCGGTCAGGCGCATGAAGCGGGTGGGATTTGCGTATTCCCATAATGCGTTAAGTCGTGACATGGATGCGATTTCTAACGGGTGATCGGATAGGCCGCAACGGGCCACGGGGCCGCAGGGCGATCACCTTAAATTGACTTTCAGCGCATAGGCGGCGGCGAAGGGAATCAGCGCCAATGAGAACAGGCTGAGGGCGGCGAGAATCAGGAAAGCGGTGCTGTTTGATGTGCCTTGCGTCACCAAGGTCACGCTTTGGGCGCCGAAAATCAGCGTCGGGATGTATAAGGGCAGAACCAGCAAGGATAACAGCAAGCCACCGCGTTTCAGACCGACGGTGATCGCTGCCCCGAAAGTGCCGAGGAAAGACAGGGCGGGGGTGCCGATCAACAGGCTGAGGAATATCCACATATAGGCCCCGCTTGGCAGGCTCAGCAAGAACCCCAGAACCGGGGCGGCCAGTGCCAGCGGCAACCCCGTGGTCATCCAGTGGGCCAACGCCTTCATGGCGACGATGGCCTCGAGCGGCAGGGGTGAGGTGGCGAGCAGTTCAAGCGAGCCATCTTCGTAATCAAGCTGGAAGATGCGATCGAGCGACAGCAGACAGGCCAGCAGCGCCCCGATCCACAAGATACCCGGCGCGATTTTCGCCAGCGTGGCGCTGTCCGGGCCAATGCCGAAGGGCACGAACATCACTACGATCAGGAAAAACGCCAGCGACAGGCCAAAACCGCCGCCTGACCGCAGGGCCAGTGCGAGGTCGCGCTTTAGCAGGGCAATCATGCGAAGGCCTCGTCCAGAAATGGGTTGCCTGTATCTTCGGGCTTGGCTTTGAACGGCGCGATATCAAGGGTTTGCGCAGATTTCAGGCCCAGATCAACATGGGTGGCCAGAATGGCAATGCCGCCTTTTGCCAGATGATCCTCGACCATGTCAGCGAAGGTTCTGACGCTTTGAACATCCAGCGACACGGTCGGTTCATCCAGCAGCCAGACCCGGCGGTTGCAAACCAGAAGGCGCGACAGGCCCAGGCGGCGTTTTTGCCCGGCCGACAGGTGATGCGCGGCGCGATCGGCCAAGGGGCGCAGGTTAAACAGATCAAGCGCGGGGGCGATGTCGGATGTGCCAAAAATATCGGCCCAGAAGCGCAGGTTTTCGGTCACGCTCAACTGCGCCTTGATGCCATCGGAATGGGCGGCATAGATGATGTCATCCTCGGGCGCGTCGATCTGGCCGCTATCAGGTGGTGCAAGCCCGGCAAGCGTGCGCAGCAGGGTGGTTTTCCCCACGCCGTTCGGACCGCGCAGGATCAGGGCCTGACCCGCTGCAAGCGTAAAGGACACGCCCGAAAGCACACGCAAGTCACCTCGGCGACAGGATAGATTGTTAACGCGAAACTTCATGCCAACCCTCTAGCGCAGTTCTGCGCGCCCGGAAACCCCGGCAAGTGAAGCTCATTCATTGTTCTTCAAGTACTCCCGCGCGGAGCGCATAATAGTTTTAATGCCTGCGGCGCGAGTATTTGCCGAACAATGAAACTCCGGCACTCACCTCGAATTGTACACAATGGTATACAATTTTACTTGCGACTCCGTTCCGCCCGCTTTATGAGGGCGGTAACAAAGACACCCATGTAAGGAAATGCGACATGACCATCACCGTTGGACAGGATACCAGCAAGACCCGCAAAACCCTGAAAGTGGGCGCAGCCTCGGTTGACTATTATTCGATCCCGGCGGCCCAAGCGGCAGGGCTTGGCGATTTCTCGCGGCTTCCGGCGGCGCTGAAGGTGGTGCTGGAAAACCTGCTGCGCTTTGAGGATGGCAAGACGGTTTCGGTTGACGATATCAAAGCATTCGCCGATTGGGCCAGGCAAGGCGGCAAGAACCCGCGCGAGATCGCTTATCGTCCGGCGCGCGTGTTGATGCAGGATTTCACTGGCGTGCCAGCGGTTGTCGATCTGGCCGCCATGCGCGATGGCTTGGTGGCGCTTGGTGGCGACGCTGAAAAGATCAACCCGCTCAACCCGGTTGATCTGGTGATTGACCACTCCGTTATGATTGACGAGTTTGGTACACCGCGCGCGTTTCAGATGAATGTCGAGCGTGAATATGAGCGCAATATGGAGCGTTACCAGTTCCTGAAATGGGGGCAGGGGGCGTTCAACAACTTTCGCGTGGTGCCACCGGGAACCGGCATTTGCCATCAGGTGAACCTTGAATATCTGTCGCATGGACCGATAAGGATCAGAACGGCGTTGAAGTTGCCTATCCCGACACGCTCGTGGGCACCGACAGCCACACAACCATGGTTAACGGCCTCGCGGTTCTCGGCTGGGGCGTTGGCGGCATCGAGGCTGAAGCCGCGATGCTGGGCCAGCCGATTTCCATGCTGATCCCCGAGGTTGTGGGTTTTGAGCTGACGGGCGAAATGATGGAAGGCACGACCGGCACCGATCTGGTGCTGAAAGTCGTTGAAATGCTGCGCGCCCTTGGTGTGGTCG
>JAADIC010000182.1 GCA_013151535.1 Alphaproteobacteria bacterium
TGACAATTCGGGCTCGGGCGGCTCTGGCGGCGGTCATGGGTCCGGCGGTGGCGGTATGGGCGGTGGCTCGGGTGGCGGTTCTGGGTCCGGTGGCGGCGGCACGGGTGGTGGTTCTGGCGATGACGCCTGCGATCTGACCGAAGGTGTCGGCCCCAATGGGGATACCATCATCGGTGGCGCGGGCAACGATACCATCTATGGCATGTCCGGTCAGGATTACCTGAGCGGCGGCAACGGCGATGACACGATCTTTGGCGGCACAGGCGATGACAAAATTCTTGGCGATGCCGGGGATGACACCCTTTCCGGTGACGAGGGCGACGACTGCATCGAAGGCGGGACCGGCGACGACACCATCACCGGCGGCGCAGGCGCTGACATGCTCAAAGGCGGCGATGATCGCGATCTGATCTTTGGCGGCGTCGGCGACAAGGTTGACGGTGGCTCGGGCGGCGATGATTTCGACCGGCTGGCTGTCGATATGAATGAAGTCGATTACATCGAGTATACCAGCGCCGATCAGGAAGACGGTATCGTTCACTATAACAGCGGTGAAACGCTGGAATTTGAAGAGATCGAGAAGATCGTGCCCTGCTTTACCCCGGGAACCATGATCCTGACCGCCAAAGGCGAAGTGCCGGTTGAAAGCCTGCAACTTGGTGACAAGGTGGTGACCCGTGACAATGGCGTACAAGAAGTGCGCTGGATCGGCACCAAAGCGCTGGATGGCCGCATGTTGCTGGAAAACCCGCATCTGCGCCCGGTTCTGATCCGCAAGGGCGCGCTTGGGCGCGGCTTGCCGGAGCGTGATATGATGGTGTCACCAAACCACCGGATGCTGGTGGCGAATGACAAGACATCACTGCTGTTCGAGGAACGCGAAGTGCTGGTTGCAGCCAAACATATCGTCGATCAGAAAGGCATCCAGCAAGTCGATGCAATCGGCGTCAGCTATGTGCACATGATGTTTGACAACCACGAAGTGGTGCTGGGTGACGGGGCCTGGACGGAAAGTTTCCAGCCCGGGGATTACACCCTCAAAGGTATCGGCAATTCCCAGCGCAACGAGATCTTCGAGATCTTCCCCGAGCTGCGCGAAAGCCACGGACGCAAGAAATACGTCTCGGCACGGCGCTCGCTGAAAAGGGGCGAGGCGCGCTTGCTGATGTAAAAGGTTAAGACACGCTACGCGGTATTGGGCAGAGGGAAACCTCTGCCCTTTATTGTGTCTGGCACTTGCTTCGCCTTGGTGCGTGCGTATTGTTCCAGAGGTGAACACCCGGCAAAGCACCAGCGGAGGCCCGATGCCCGATTTCATCCCGCACAAAACCACCCTGACCACGCGCCCCGATGGCAGCTTCCTTTACACCAGCCAGCATCCGCTTGGGCCGGTTTCAGACACCACCGCCGACTGGCTGCACCACTGGGCCAGCGCCACCCCGGATCAGGTGTTTCTGGCGGAACGCGCAAGCGCGGGTTGGCGCGAAATCCCCTATGGCGAGGCCTTGCAATCGGTGCGCGCCCTTGCCGCCGGATTGCTGGCGGCGGGGCTGCATAGCGGTGACAGGCTGGCCATCCTTTCGGGAAATTCCATCGACCACGGCTTGCTGATGCTGGCGGCGCAGTATGTCGGCGTCATCCCCGTGCCGATTGCCGAGCAATATTCCCTGATCCCCGAGGCGCATGACCGCCTGCACTACATCATCAGCAAGATCAAACCGGCATTGGTTTATGTGTCGGATACCGATCAATACGCCGCCGCCCTCAACCTTGCCGGATTGCAGGGCATTCCGGTTCTGGCCAGCCATGACAGCGGGCGCGCAAACCATGTGTTTGCTGATCTTATGCGCAGTAAAGCCGGACCGGAACTGGCGGCTGCCCATGCCAAAATCGCCCCGGGCACAGTTGCGAAAATCCTGTTCACGTCAGGCTCCGCCTCGCAACCCAAAGGGGTGGTGACAAGCCAGCGGATGCTGTGTGTCAATCAGGCGCAAGTGGCGGTTTCGATGCCGTTTCTGCGCACCAAACCACCAAAAATCCTTGATTGGCTGCCGTGGAACCATGTGTTCGGCGGCTCGCACAACTTCAACATGATGCTGGCAAATGGCGGCGCGCTTTATATCGACGAGGGCAAACCCGTGGCTGGCCTGTTCGACAAAACGCTGGCCAATATGCGTGAGCATTCTGGCAATCTGGCCTTTAACGTGCCGGTCGGCTGGGCCTTGCTGAGCACAGCGTTGAAGGCCGACAAAGCCCTGCGCCACATCTTTTTTGACGGCCTCGATCTGATGTTTTACGCTGGCGCATCCTTGCCCGAAACCATCTGGAACGACCTGAAAACCATGGCCATGGACACGCTCGGGCATTTGCCGCTGATGGTCTCAAGCTGGGGCATGACCGAAACCTCCCCCGCCGCCCTTGGCGTGCATGAACCGGTTGAACGCAGCGGCATGATCGGCGTGCCCTTGCCCGATGTCGAAGTCAAGCTGATCCCCGATGACGACATGCGCTGTGAATTGCGGGTGCGCGGCCCCAATATCCTGACGGTATATTACCGCGACGCGGAAAAAACCGCCGCCGCCTTTGACGACGAAGGCTTCCTGATAACCGAAGACGCGGTTCGGTTCGCCGATGCCGATGATCCCGATCGTGGCCTGATCTTTGACGGCCGATTGTCCGAGGATTTCAAATTGATGAGCGGCACATGGGTGCAAACCGCCTGCCTGCGCGCCATAGCCCTTGCCACCCTCGGCCCCTTGGCAGCCGATGTGGTGGTGACGGGCCATGGCCGCGCTGAAATCGGCCTGCTGATCTTCCCGACCGCCGAAAGTCTGGGCTCCGAAGCGCCTGGCTGGCAAAACGACAATGGTGCGCTGATCGGCGGCGATCACTGCGCACGGGTGCGGGCTTGCCTGCAAGACATGGCCACGCGCGCCACCGGCTCCTCCAGCAAAATCACCCGCGCCCTGATCCTCGCCGATCCACCGTCGCTGAAAGATCACGAGGTCACGGCCAAGGGAAACCTTAACATCAACAAGGTTCTGACGGGACGCGCAGGGCTGGTCGAGCGGCTGTATGATGACGGGGATGGGGCGGTGATTTTGCTTTAAATCCCAAATTAAATTCACACCATGTGCATGAGGATTGAAAGCCGAGGGGGTCGTGCATACAGCTTATACGTGTGGAATTGCTAGTGCGCTTTGGCGATGGAGCGCGTAGCCTTTTTGATCGAGGTCGCAGGCGTGCATCGGTTTATGAAACGGCGCGGGTTTGGCGTTGTTGGGGGAAATTATGCTAGGATATAAAGCTAAAGCACTGCTGATTGCAGTGGCTATTGCCACCAGTTTAGCCAGTTTTGCAAATGCTGGCTCAAATGGCGGACGACCAATAGAATTGACTAAAGGTTGCCTAAAATGGCCGCAAATAGAAGCAACCGAAGTTGTTCCAAAACTCCCGTTTATGATCGACAAGGCCGCCCATGGAAGAGGTACATTCAGGATTGGTAAAGACAGCCTTGGAAGGCCTAGTGTTGAAATTCGGTTCATATCAAACGACGACTACAGTTGTACGCGGGTTTTGAGCGTCAATACGACGGATAATATGCCCATTAAACTTCGGCCTGCAGATTTTAGCACATTGGAGGAATGGCATGCCAATGCCTCCCCAAAAGAAGTTAACGCCTACGACAGTTTCATAAAATACTGTAAGTTTCAGATGGCACTGGGTCGGGATGATTTTGTGGGAAGCAGTACATTTAGAGATCGGGAGACTGGTGCAATCGTCACAAGTTCTGAGTTTGCAGGATGCGACCTTGTGACTGCAAACCGCAGTTTTGTATTTCTAATTCCGGTTGGCGAAGATGACTATCGTATAACGCAAATTGGCGCAAAAACCTTTGTGAGGATCGAAGAATGAGTAAATTAACGGGTCAGCCTGGGATTCAAAACCCGAGCACAGTTGTGTCCTTTTTTGGCGTTCCTATAACCTCAGATTTAGGCAGTGAGTGGGATGATGCGATTCAAAGCCTGAACGGGCTGAATTTCACATCCATCGGTGGCAACCCCATTAGTCAATGGGTCATGACTAGGAGAGCGGGTTTTCTCGGCATAGTTTGAGGATCAATCTGCCGATGTTCTGTTGTCTGAGGTTAAAGCGAAATTCCGTCTCTTTCAAGTGCAGCAGGAAGGTTTGTTTGTGCATTCCGCGGAACCTTACCAGCCGGACCTTGGCGTATCCCCAGAAGCCTTCGATGCCGTTGATATGGGCCTTGCCTCGCACGAATTTGTCCTTGGAATGGTCGACACGGAAATGGCCATAGCCAATGTCGACCAGTCCGTTATAGCCGCCCCAGCCGTCCATTGTCCGGCAGGGCATGTTTACATGCCCGAGAGGGAGAGTTGATCACCGCTGCGGGGTCCACTTTACCACGAATAATCCCTTGCAGGGTTGCCTTTGAGCAGTCTGGGACGATCTCGGTATAGACCTGTCCCTGACGCTCATAGACGCCAAACACAGTGGTTTTACCGTAAGCACCACGCCCCCGTTTGCCTTTCACGCGCTTGGCACCGAACCAGCTTTCATCGACCTCGATGGTTCCAAAGAACGGGCGCTGCTGTTCGGTATATTCCAGAATGCGCTCGCGGATCAGGCGCAGAATACGGTTGACTGTGTTGCGGTTCACATTGGCCAGCTGGGCGATTTGGACTGCCGTCAGATCGGCTGAGAAGAGCTTCACGATCTCACGGAATTTGCGCTCAGAAAGTTTGGAGCTTTTCAGGTCGATTCTTGATGTGTTTCATGGACTTGAGCCTAATAGGTAGCTCTCAGCTAGTCATGACCCTAGTCAATATCATAGCGGTCTAATGGGCATTCATTTAGAGCCATTCGATTCTGCATTCTTATCTGGAGGATTTGGCAAAAATTTAACCACTCCTCCTTCCGCGCTTGGTACTGCTTATTATACCTCCAATAGCATGGCAGGAACCAATGTCGACTTTCTTAGTGGCATTGATACAATCTATATTGAAGAGACCTCAGCGGAACTGAGGGATTCACATGGGATTGATATTCGTGTAATTTCCGAGCATGAGAAAATCCTTTACGAGCCAGCCCGCCCT
>JAADIC010000283.1 GCA_013151535.1 Alphaproteobacteria bacterium
AGGGAAGCGGCACAACTGCATATGCATGGTTTGTTTGGGACAAAGATGCTCCCAGCGGGTCTGAGATCAAGTGGTTCCCGCCAGGATATAAATCAAAATACAGTTAAGCGGTTTTGGACTTCAGATACTTTTTCCCTTGCGCTGTTATCGCATATCCGACTCGTGGGACGTGGATTAGAAGCCCTTCACTAATAAAATTACCTTCTATGTTATCGTGTGATTTTACGTTTCTAACAATCTGATGCCACATAGGTTCCCCAATCCGAGTTGTTGACGGTAGGTTGTCGGAGAGGGATAGGTTTAGAACGCTGGGTATTTCTTTTCGTAGTCTATGAAAAGTGGCAATGCCATTTGTTTGGGTTGCAGCAATCTGCAATATTCCAAACGCAATTTCATTTTCTGTCGTGGTAGTCATTAATTTCACTCCCAAGTTTCTATTTCAGATGATGACTCTTTTGCTCTCCTTTTTCAACTCAGTTGATTCCGACCGAAGAGGGATCAAAGATGGTGTTCCCAAACCCTTGACTTAACCCGCTCCAGCCTCTAGTTCGCTCCCAAATCTTAGGAAGTGCCAAACTTCCGGTCCCCCGCAACGTGAGGGATCGCCACCAGTCAGCGAGTTTCGCCCACTGGTGTGTTTTGCGTTTGGTGCAATACTTCCTATCTAAACGTCAGGTCATAAGGAGGGCCGCTTATGTTCGAGAACCTATCCGAACGCCTTGGTGGCGTCTTTGACAAGCTGACCAAGCAAGGTGCTTTGTCTGACGCCGATGTCGCAACTGCCCTGCGTGAGGTCCGCGTGGCCCTGCTTGAGGCCGATGTTTCCCTGCCCGTGGCGCGTGACTTCGTCAAAGCCATTCAGGACAAGGCAACCGGCCAATCAGTTACCAAATCGGTCACACCCGGCCAACAGGTCGTCAAGATCGTGCATGACGAACTGATCGCCTTTCTGGCCGGTGACGACGCCAAGGCCGGTGATCTGAAAATCGACAATGCCCCTGCGCCGATCCTGATGGTCGGCCTGCAGGGTGGCGGTAAAACCACGACTACAGCCAAGCTGGCCAAGCGCCTGAAAGAAAAGCAGGGCAAACGGGTGCTGATGGCCAGCCTTGACGTTTACCGTCCCGCCGCCATGGAACAGTTGGCGGTTCTGGGCAATCAAATCGGGGTTGACACTCTGCCAATCGTTGCTGGCGAAAAGCCCGCCGACATCGCCAAGCGCGCCAAACAACAAGCCACTCTTGGCGGCTACGACGTTTACATGCTGGATACAGCGGGCCGCCTGTCAATTGACGACGCGCTGATGGCCGAGGTCGAAACAATCCGCAACCTGACCAACCCGCGCGAGACCTTGCTGGTGGTTGACGGCCTGACCGGCCAAGACGCGGTGCATACAGCCGAAAACTTCGACGAACGCATCGGCATTTCCGGCGTCGTGCTGACTCGGATGGATGGCGATGGTCGCGGCGGTGCGGCCTTGTCCATGCGCGCCGTTACCGGCAAGCCGATCAAGTTTGTCGGCCTTGGCGAAAAGATGGACGCGCTGGAAGAATTCCACCCGGAACGCATCGCCGGTCGCATCCTTGGCATGGGCGATATCGTATCGCTGGTCGAAAAGGCGCAGGAAACGATTGAGGCCGAACAGGCCGAACGCATGATGCGCCGGTTCCAGAAAGGTCAGTTCAATATGAACGACCTCAAGCAGCAACTGGAACAGATGATGAAAATGGGCGGCATGCAGGGCGTCATGGGCATGATGCCGGGCATGGGCAAAATGTCCAAACAGATGGAGGCGGCGGGGCTGGATGACAACGTCCTCAAACGTCAGGTCGCGCTGATCCAGTCGATGACCAAGCGCGAGCGCGCCAATCCGAAATTGCTGCAAGCCAGCCGCAAGAAACGCATCGCGCGCGGCGCCGGGCTTGAAGTCAGCGAGCTCAACAAACTGCTGAAAATGCAGCGCCAGATGGGCGACATGATGAAGAAGATGGGCAAAGGCAAAGGCGGCATGCTGAAACAGGCCATGAAGGGCATGTTCGGCAAGGGCGGCCACGGTATGGCGGGTGAGCTGGCCAATATGGATCCCAAAGCCATGGAAGAAGCCGCAAAACAGATGGGCGGCAAACTGCCCGGTCTGGGGGGTGGTGGATTGCCACCGGGGCTGTCAGGGTTCGGGAAAAAGAAATGACCCTGAATATCCCCACCTTTGAGACCGAAAACCTGATCCTGCGCGGCCCCCGCCTTGATGATATGGACGCGTTTGCCGATTTCATGCGTTCACCGCGCAGCCACTTGGTCGGTGGGCCAAAAACGCGGCACGAAACATGGCGCGGGCTGGCCTCGATGCTGGGCCACTGGGTTCTGCGCGGGCATGGCTTTTGGCATATAGTCGAGAAATCCACCGGCAAATCGGTCGGCAATTGCGGTCATATCAATCACGAGGGCTGGGACGAACCCGAACTCGGCTGGCATGTATATGAGGGCTTTGAGGGGCGCAGTTATGCCTTTGAAGCGGCAACTGCCGCGCGCGAATATGCCGCCCGAAATTTCGGCCTTGATGGTGTCATCAGCTATATTGAGCCTGAAAACACCCGCTCGATCAAACTTGCCAAACGTCTTGGCGCAGTCTTTGAGCGCGAAGGCCATGTGATCGACATTCCCTGCCACATCTATCGCCACCCCAAAATTCTGGAGGCCACATGATGCAGCAATCGTATGTACAGGTTGTGTACGCCCGGTGTACGGGTTGTGTACGCGGGTTTTTGACCGGAAAGGCTGCAAAATGACCGACGCCGTCACCCGCGCCGCTGCGCTGCTAAAAGACCACCGCGAAAGCATCGATCGGCTGGACTCGATCCTTGTCTATACGCTGGGCGAGCGCTTCAAACACACCCAGGCCGTGGGCAAGCTCAAGGCTGAACATGACCTGCCCGCCTCGGATCCAACCCGCGAAGCCACCCAGATTGCACGACTTGAAGAACTGGCCAAAAAGGCCAATCTCGACCCTGAATTCGCCAAGAATTTTCTGAATTTCATCATTCAGGAAGTCATCCAACACCACAAGAAACATCAACAATAACAATCATGTAGGATGTGTGCTTGGCACGCATCGCACCAGCCAAAAAAAGGAAAATCTATCATGGCTATGAAAATCAGACTCGCCCGTGGCGGCTCAAAGAAACGCCCGTTTTACCGCATCGTTGCCGCCGACAGCCGCATGCCACGCGATGGCCGTTACATCGAAAAGCTGGGCACATATAACCCGCTGCTGGCCAAAGACGACGAAGCCCGGGTCGTGATGAATGTCGAGCGCATCCAGCACTGGATGAGCCAAGGCGCACAGGTCACCGACCGCGTCTCGCGCATGCTGGAAGCCGCTGGAATCATTGAGAAAAAAGAGCGCAAGAACCTGAAAAAAGGTGAACCGCACCAGAAAGCAAAAGTCCGCGCCGAAGAAAAAGCCGCCAAAGCCGCTGCTGCCCCTGCCGAAGAAGCGCCAGCCGCTGAAGAAGCAACCGCCGAATAGGCAGTTTCAAGGAGGTCCGATGCGCAGCTTTTCGCCCGCATTTTGCACCGAACTGATTGAGCTAATGAAGTGGCGCCGCGACGTGCGCCACTTCAAACCGGGCGCTGTTGACGCCGGATTATTGCGCGATTGCCTGGCCGCTTTTTCCCTGTCCCCCTCGGTCGGCCTATCCGAACCGTGGCGGCTGGTTCGGGTGAATTCGCCTGGCAACCGGCTGAAAATGCTGGACAACTTCAAATCCAGCAACCGCGACGCCCTCGCCGGTTATAGTGGCGACAAGGCCACGATCTATGCCGGTTTGAAATTAAGCGGCATGCAGGAGGCCCCCGTGCAACTGGCGATCTTCTGTGACGAGGAAACCCTGAAAGGTGCCGGCCTTGGGGCCAAAACCATGCCCGAAATGCGCCGCTATTCCGTGGTCACGGCGATCATGGCGTTCTGGTTGCGCGCACGGGCCGAGGGCCTTGGCGTCGGCTGGGTTTCGATCCTTGATCCTGTGCGGTTGCAGCGCGATCTGGCGGTGCCGGAAAGCTGGCGGCTGGTGGCCTATCTTTGCATCGGCTGGCCCGAAAAAGACGATGCGGACAAGCCCGAACTCGAAAAGATCGGCTGGGAGGTCCGCAGCCCGCAAGCCCCCGAAATGATCGAAAGGTGACCTCTGATGACTGATCGAATTTGCGTTGGTGTTGTCACCGGTTCTTACGGGGTGCGCGGCGAGGCGCGCCTGAAATCCTTCTGCGCCGAGCCCAGCGCCATCGCCGATTACAGCCCCCTGTGGGACGAGGACGGCAACAGCTACACGATCAGCCTGTCTCGTCCGCTCAAAGGCGGCTTTGGCGCGCGCCTTGGCGGGGTGACCAGCAAAGAACAGGCGGACGGTCTCAAAGGTCTGAAGCTGTTCGCAAATCGCGGCGATCTACCGTCGTTGCCGGAGGATGAATTCTACCATACCGACCTGATCGGCCTTGATGTGCTGGACACCGGCGGCGAAAAACTCGGCCGCGTCACCGACGTGCACGATCATGGTGGCGGCACAATGTTGGAGATCACCGGCCCGGCGATCAAGGGGTCGAGCTTGCTGCTGTTCACGCTTGAAAACGTGCCGACCGTTGATCTGTCCGGCAAGCGCATTGTCATTGACCCGCCCGATGAGGCTACGGATGACTAGGGTAATCGTACATGCCGGTTTTCACAAATGCGGCACGACCAGTTTGCAGGATTTTCTGAAATCCAATCAAGCC
>JAADIC010000080.1:0-6294 GCA_013151535.1 Alphaproteobacteria bacterium
GCACCTTCGCCCAATCGGTCGATGTGGTTACTTACGAGTTTGAAAACATCCCGCCCGAAGCGCTTGATGCGATCGAGAAAATCCGCCCCGTCCACCCGGGTCGCGCCGCCTTGGCCGCCTCGCAGGATCGTATTCTGGAAAAGGACTTTCTGACCGACCTCGGCCTGACGGTCGCCCCATACGCGAAAATTGACAGCCTGCAAGATCTTGAAATCGCATTAGAAACCATCGGCACGCCGTCAATCCTGAAAACCCGCCGCTTTGGCTATGACGGCAAGGGACAGGCCCGTCTGAACGACCGGAATCAAGCCGCCGAGGCTTACGCCACCTTGAACAACGCCCCCGCCGTACTGGAAGGATTCATCGACTTCTCCCACGAGGTTTCCGTCATCGGCGCGCGCGCGCAAAACGGCGCAGTGGTCTGCTTTGACCCCGGCGAGAACGTCCACCGCAACGGCATCCTGCACAGCACCACCGTGCCCGCCACCCTGACACTGGCCCAACAAACCGACGCCGTGATCCTGACCGGTCGCATCCTGAACGCGCTCAATTATATCGGTGTCATGGGCGTGGAATTATTCGTCACCCCCAGCGGCCTGATCGTCAACGAAATCGCGCCGCGCGTGCATAATTCCGGCCATTGGACCCAAAACGGCTGCGTGATCGACCAGTTCGAGCAACACATCCGCGCCATCGCCGGCTGGCCACTGGGCGACGGCCAGCGCCATTCAGACGTGACAATGACCAACCTGATTGGCGACGAGGCCCTGAACGTTGCCAGCCTCGCCGCCGACAGCTCAATCGGCCTGCATCTTTACGGCAAAGCGCAAGCAAGACCGGGCCGCAAAATGGGCCACATAAACAAACTCACTTAGTGCGAAACCAATCTATTCATTTCTGGATATTCACTCATCGGCCCGAGGCAGCGTTTGCACTTCCAAATGCGTTCGGGGCGATGGGTGAATTCAATTGGATTGGATTTGCTCTAGCTTTCATTGTTCCAAAAATACTCAAAATATCCACGCCCACAACTTACGGCAATTTTTCCCGCACAAAATCCACCAGCGACAGATCCCTGTCGAACGCCCCGTCCTCCAGAAACCGGATGGTCTGGGCGATCACATAGGGGTTCAGCATCATGAAAGTATGGGTGCTGGGTACCACGATATGATCGGCCATACCCACCAGTTTGGTGCTTTCCACCGACACTTTGCCATCATCCACCCCGTCGATCACATAGGAAAACAACGGGCTGACCGACAGCTTGCCGGCAATGATCCCGACCTCGAAATCCGCAGGCCCCAGTGCTGCCGGCAGGCCGCGCGGCCCGGCGCTCAGCTCCAGCCCGGCCGGACCGTTCAACCATTCAAACAGCTCCAGATCACCAAACGTGTTCACAATTTCGCTGCCCTTGTTGGGCGGGGCCAGCATCACCACGCGGCCAAGGTTTTTTAGCGTGTTATCAAGCAGATAAGCCCGCACCAGAATACCGCCCATGGAGTGGGTCACAAAATTCACCCGATCAGCACCGCATTTCGCCACCGCCGCCGGAATGACATCGCGGGTCAGCTCCTCGATGCTGTATTTGGTCGAGGCGTAGGATACATTAACGGTCTTGTACCCATCCGCCTTCCAGCGCCAGCTCCATCGCCTTGAGCGAATTGGACGAGCGTGCAAGCCCGTGCAGCAGCACCACACATTCACCAGCCGCCGCCACATTCGGCAGCGCGCCCAACAAGGCAAGAAGGATCAACAGCTTTCTCATGCGCTTAACATAAGGCGCGCCACGGCGGATTTCCACGCCTTGACGCGCCACAACGTAACGTCACCTTTTGCGGCGCATGGAAATTACGACGCCGCCCAGGATCAAAACCGAGGCCACGGCGAACGCGACACTCAACCCCTCGCCCAGAAACGCCACCCCCCCGAGAAGCGCAATCAACGGCACCGCCAGTTGCGCAATCGCCGCCTGCGCCGCCTCGAGCCGCGGTAAAACCGCATACCACAACGCGTAGCCAAGGCCCGAGGTCACGGCACCCGACACGACAGCCAAAGCAACCCCCGCACCCGTGGCCACCCCGCCGTCCGGCAGCAGGAACCACGCCGCCAGCGCGAACGGCAAGGACAGCAGAAAATTCCCCGCAGTGGCTTGCAAAGGCCGCGTAACCCCGCGCCCGTAAAGCGAATAATAACCCCAGCCAAGCCCCGCCACCGCCATCAGAATCGCGCCGTCAAGCGGTGGCGCAGTGGCGGATGGGGCCAGCAAATAGGCCAGCCCGGCAAAGGCCACGCCTGCGCCGATCCACTGGTTCAGGCGCGGCGGCTCCCCCTTCAGCATCGCGCCGACAAACATCGTGATCTGCACCACACCAAACAGGATCAGCGCCCCTACGCCTGCGTCAAGGCTTTGATATGCATAGGCAAATCCAAGAACATAACTGCTAAGCCCCAGCACCGACAGCAGGGAAACCTCGGCCAGATCAAAAACCTTGCGATCCCGCCACCAAACCAAAGCCGCCAGCATCACGGCACCTGACAACACCCTGACAAAGGCAAAGCTCGACGCCCCGATCAACCCGTCCGCCAACGCCAGCCGGTTCAATACCGAATTGGCGGCGAACGCGATCATGGTCAGGGAGGTCAGTAAAAACAGGCGCATGGCGCAATCCTGCACGAACGCGTGCGCCCCGCCAGCCTAAAACGCCGCCGGATACACCAACTCGCGCGGAAGTGACCGGAACGCGGTTTCATCGAACACCCGGGCGGCGGTAAATTCCGACGGATAAGGCGTGTCAAACCCCTGCGCCATCTCCACATCATAGCCAAACCGGCCGTAATACGCCGGATTGCCCAGCACAAAGGCGGCGGCCCAGCCGGCCTCTTCCACCGCTTCGCTGGCGATGCGAATTAGGGTCGAGCCGATGCCGGTTTTCTGGCGATCCGGATGTACCGACAAGGGGGCCAGCGCCAGACACAGGGGCGGCGAGATCAGCCGCGAAAAGGCGATATGGCCGACCAGTTCATTGCGGTCCGTGGCCACATATTCCACCTCGATATCGCCATGACGTCGCAACTCCTCGACCAGCAGGCCTTCATCGTGGCGCGCAAAGGCGGCCTCGACCAGTTGCGGGATTTTTGCATGATCCCGTGCAGTGACAGGACGGATAAACATGAGCGCAGGCTAGCACGGCGCGCCGAAAGTGCAAAACAATTCAGCCGGGTTTTTTTGCCACGATAAACACCGCCTGACTGTTTTCCGGTTGCCATTGCTGATCTATCGCAAAGCCCGCTGTTTTCAGGTCTCCAACCAAAGCCGCAACCGAAAAGAACCGCACAAGTGGCAATACCCCCACCGCATTGCCAACCTTCAAAACCCCGCGCATCACACCACCGGTATCGTCCATACAAGAGGTTGAAGACACAAACACACCACCCGGTTTCAACATCCCGAAAACCTTGGCTATCACCGCCTCACGATCAATCAACAGATGCAGGATGGATAGGCCCAGAATCGCGTCAAAGCTGGCGTCAGGGCGGGTAAAGGCATCAATGCTGGATTGTTCAAACGTGATATTGTCGACCTTCGCCACCTCAGCCTTGACGCGTGCAATCGTCAGCATTTTGGGTGAAATATCCACCGCAAGGATGTGTTTGACAAAAGGCGCATGCGCGATGGCAGTCGTGCCGGTACCCGCACCAAACTCCATCACCGCCATTTGCGGCGTCAAATATCCGCGCGTGGTTTCCAGCTTGCGTTGATAGGCGGCCTCGTCTGCCACGGGGCTTTTGGCGTATCGTTTGGCGATAAAGTTCCAGAAGGTGGCAGAGGGTTTCATGGCTGTCCCGTTCAGTTTGACGCGTGGATAAGGGCGGCAGACAGGCGGTTTGTCAAGTTTGGGAGCTGAGGGCCACGACTGAATCTGGGAGGGCAGCATAGCCAATAGATGGGCGGGGCGTTGCAAAAAAGATCAACGTTGCGACTATTCTCAACCCCGCAAAACGCCCTCCCGGGGGGGGCGGGCGTGCGGGGGGAATGCAAAAAGGGGCCGCTATGCAGCAGCCCCTTCTCAATGTCTTCAAGCGCATGGCTCTCGGGTATTGCAAGTGCAATACCCTGACGCCAGCAGAATTCCCTACGGGAAATCTGCTTACATCATGCCGCCCATGCCGCCCATTCCGCCCATGTCAGGCATGCCGCCACCGGCACCGCCTTCTTTGGCTGGCTTGTCAGCGACCATGGCTTCGGTCGTAATCAGCAGACCAGCGATCGAGGCGGCGTCTTCCAACGCGGTCCGAACGACTTTGGCCGGATCAATCACACCGAAATCAAACAGGTTGCCGTACTCTTCGGTCTGGGCGTTAAAGCCGAACGAAGCGTCGTCGCTTTCGCGAACCTTGCCCGCAACAACCGCGCCATCGACACCGGCGTTTTCAGCGATCTGACGCAGAGGGGCCTCAAGAGCCTTGCGCACAATCGCGATACCGGCCTGCTGATCGGCGTTGTCGCCTTTCACGTCAGCCAGTGCTTTTGCGCCCTGAACCAAGGCCACACCACCGCCAACAACAACACCTTCCTGCACGGCCGCACGGGTCGCGTTCAGGGCATCATCCACACGGTCTTTACGCTCTTTCACTTCGACCTCGGTGTTGCCACCAACGCGGATCACAGCAACACCGCCAGCCAGTTTGGCCAGACGTTCCTGCAGTTTTTCCTTGTCGTAATCAGACGAAGTTTCGTCGATCTGGCCACGGATCTGGGCAACACGCGCCTCGATCTCGGCTTTCTCGCCAGCACCGTCGATGATGGTTGTCTCGTCTTTGGTGATCTGAACCTTCTTGGCCGTGCCCAGCATATCCATGCCAACGCTTTCCAGCTTCATGCCCAGATCTTCGGAGATCACCTGACCACCGGTCAGAATGGCAAGATCCTGCAACATCGCCTTGCGACGATCGCCAAAACCCGGCGCCTTGACAGCCGCGATTTTCAAGCCGCCACGCAGTTTGTTGACCACAAGCGTCGCCAGCGCTTCGCCTTCGACATCTTCAGCAATAATCAACAAGGGTTTGCCGGACTGGATCACAGTTTCCAAAAGCGGAACCATTGGCTGAAGCGACGACAGTTTCTTTTCGTGCAGAAGGATCAGAACGTCCTCAAGCTCGGTTGTCATCTTTTCAGGGTTGGTCACGAAATAGGGCGACAGGTAACCACGGTCAAACTGCATGCCTTCAACCACATCGGTTTCTGTTTCCAGACCTTTGTTTTCTTCAACGGTAATGACACCCTCGTTGCCGACTTTCTGCATCGCATCCGCGATCTGGTCACCAATTGCGCTTTCGCCATTGGCCGCGATTGAGCCGACTTGCGCCACTTCGGCACTGTCTTTGACTTCGCGGGACATGTCTTTGATGACCTCGACAACCTTGGCCACAGCCACATCAATGCCGCGCTTCAGATCCATCGGGTTCATGCCAGCGGCAACCGATTTCAGACCTTCACGAACGATGGCTTGCGCCAGCACTGTCGCGGTTGTTGTACCGTCACCGGCTTCGTCATTGGTGCGGCTGGCCACTTCTTTGACCATCTGCGCGCCCATGTTTTCAAACTTGCCTTCAAGTTCGATTTCCTTGGCAACCGTGACACCGTCTTTGGTGATGCGCGGTGCGCCAAAGGATTTGTCCAGAATAACATTCCGACCCTTGGGGCCCAATGTTACTTTTACGGCATCTGCCAGAATGTTCACACCGTCCAACATGCGGTTGCGTGCATCTGTGCCGAATTTTACGTCTTTTGCAGCCATTGTTAAGCTAGCTCCTGAATTCGTGTGGGGAAAGGATCAAACGGGCGATTTACATCAGGCCCAGAATGTCGCTTTCTTTCATGATTAACAGTTCTTCGCCGTCAAGCGTGATCTCGGTGCCGGACCATTTGCCGAACAAGATCTTGTCGCCGGCTTTGACGTCCATTGCGATGCGCTCGCCGCTCTCGTCACGCGCGCCTGCGCCAACGGACACAATCTCGCCTTCAGCGGGTTTTTCTTTTGCGCTATCCGGGATAATCAACCCGCCAGCAGTTTTTTCGTCGCCTTCGATGCGGCGAACCAATACACGGTCGTGCAAGGGTGTAAATACCATGGAAATCGCTCCTTAAGTTTCGTGAGATATCCAAATGATGGTGGCTTCTCCTTTTGTTATCACTCGCCACCGTTGAGTGATAACAAAGGGGATTTAGGCATCCCGGCAGGTGGAGTCAAGAACCCAAGCCGCGATCTTCAAGCGATTTGCCAGATTATGCGG